>CAYYSO010000007.1:0-8319 GCA_964474415.1 uncultured Methylomarinum sp.
TTATCTGGATCGCGGTTATATTAATTTTGCCATTGAATCAACCCAGGTGGCTATTACACCGGATAAAAAAGAAATTTACATTACTGTGAATGTAAATGAAGGCGATTTATATACGCTGGAAAAAGTCAAATTGTCAGGTAATTTGGTAGTGGCGCCGGAGCAATTAATTGATCTGGTACAAGTCGGGCCGGGTGAAATTTTTTCACGAAAAAATGCAACCCAAACTTCCAAGGCTATTTCTGATCGTCTGGGCGAGGAAGGTTATGTATTTGCCAATGTGAATATGGTGCCGGATATTAATGAAAAGCAAAAAACCGTTGATATGACCTTTTTTGTCGATCCGGGAAAACGCGTTTATGTCCGTCGGATTAACATGCGCGGTAATACTAAAACCCGTGATGAAGTTTTGCGTAGAGAGCTCAGACAAATGGAATCAAGCTGGGCGTCCACCGCTAAAATTGAACGCTCAAAAACACGCTTGCAACGATTGGGTTATTTTAATGAAGTTAATGTAGAAACTCCACCTGTTGTAGGTACGGCTGACCAAATTGATGTGAATTACACGGTTGAGGAAAAATCATCCGGTAATCTATCGGCCGGGGTTGGTTTTTCGCAAACCCAGGGGCTCATATTTAATGCCAATATTTCTCAGGACAATGTTTTTGGTTCTGGCAAAAGAGTTAATTTGGCCTTTAATAACAGTAGTTATGCTACTCAATACAGTTTCGGTTATTTTGATCCATACTATACTTTGGATGGGGTTAGCCTGGGATATAACATTGGCTATAGCGCTCGCGATGCATCCCAAGTTAATATAGCCAATTATTCAACCGATGTAATGAATAGCGGCTTCAATTTTGGTATTCCTTTGAACGAATTTGATCGTTTAAGATTTAATATAGACTTGAAATACACTAATTTGAATACTTCGTCATTCACTTCGAATGAAATAATAGATTTTGTACAGAAAGAAGGCGATAGATTTCTAACTCTGGCAACTTCTGTTGGTTGGACCCACGATACCTTGGATCGGGCGGTTTTTCCAACTGAAGGCGGTCAGCAAAGAGTATCGGCTCTAGCGACTGTCCCGGGCAGTGATCTTTTATATTACAAAATGTCATACAAACAGCAGCAGTATTTTCCGATAGCCAAAGATCTTACTTTCAGATTATTGGGGGAAGTGGCTTATGGTGATGGATACAGTAGTACTGGAAAATTACCGTTTTTTGAAAATTATTTTGCCGGTGGAGTAAAATCAATCAGAGGCTTTAAGACCAATACAGTTGGTCCTCTTGATTCAAATAACCGCTCTTTTGGCGGTTCCACCAAAGTGATCGGTAAGGCCGAATTATTTTTTCCTGTGCCTTTTCTTGAAGGGAATAAATCAGTTCGTCTGGGGTCTTTCCTGGATGCAGGAACCCTAAATAATGGGTTTTCACTATCTGATATGCGTTATTCAGTGGGGTTGTCCGCCGAATGGTTATCACCTTTCGGCGCTTTGGCCGTCAGTTTGGGAGTACCGATTAAATCGCAGAAAAATGATCAGACACAGGTATTTCAATTTTCATTTGGTTCAGGATTTTAGTTTAGTTTGAATGATTTTTACCCTATAATCGACAGACTAATTTATATATACGATAGTTTAAATAAAACGTAACCGGAGATGGTTTTTACGATGAAAAATAAAATTGCTTTGTTTTTAGTGCTGATGTTTGTAGCTAATGTTAGTTATGCTGAATTAAAAATCGGGTTTGTTAATGTGGCCAGGGTTCTGGAAAAAGCTCCGCAAGCTGCAAAAGCGAAAAAGCGACTGGAGCAGGAATTTTCACCGCGTGATAAACATCTGGTTGCGCAACAAAAAGAAATTAAAACACTGGAAGAAAAGCTGGCGCGTGATGCATCAGTGATGGGCGAATCGGAACGACGTAAACTGGAAAGAGACATTATCGGTAAAAAAAGAGAAGCCAAGCGTTCGCAGCAGGAGTTTAGTGAAGATTTTAATATGCGTAGAAATGAAGAACTAGGCAAGCTGCAACGTCGAATTATTGATGCGATCCGAGCGTTGGCAAAAGAAGAACATTATGATTTGCTGTTAACAGATGGCGTCATTTACGCCGGTGAAAAAATTGATGTGACCAAACAGGTACAGGAAAAACTGGCAAATCTGTCGGATTAATTGTCAGGGTGTAACTTTTGCTAACTGGTTTTATGCAAGGCCACTAAAAAAATTAAATACCTATTGTAAAGTAAAACCACAGAGGACGCAGGGAATATAGAGATTACAATTCTTTATTCTCTGTGTCCTTTTTGCTCTTTGTAGTAAATTTTTATAGCCATAGAGGTATATTATTTTTTCTGGGTTTAATGGTGATTTGCAAAAAAAACATCTTCCCAAAGAGGCGGAATATACTTCATGGGTAGCTTTTAGAAACAATTAACAAAACAATATGACTGGACAGTTAGATATATTAGAAATTCAGGAACTATTACCCCATCGATATCCTTTTTTGTTGGTTGATAAGGTTATTGACTGTGAACCTGGCGCACGATTGTTGGCGATAAAAAATGTGACTAACAACGAACCTTTTTTTCAGGGCCATTTTCCGGGTCTACCCATTATGCCCGGAGTTTTGATTATGGAAGCACTAGCCCAGGCTACCGCCTTATTGACTTCTCAAAGTGATCAAACTCTTGGAAAAGGAACAATATATTATCTGGCCGGAATTGATAAAGCGCGTTTTAAAAGACAGGTTGGACCGGGTGATCAATTAAAGTTGGAAGTAACCTGTGTCAAAAACAGACGCAATATTTGGACGTTTGATTGCCGGGCCGAAGTTGATGGCAAGTTGGCAGCAAGTGCTCAGATAATGTGTGCAGCATCAGCTGCGCAGTAGCAGTAGCGGTAGAAAAGTGATTGATCAAAAAGCAGTTGTTGATATTAATGCGGACATAGCTGATGATGTGAAAATCGGTCCTTTTTCAGTGATCGGTCCGGAAGTGCAAATTGACTCCGGTACAGTCATCGGTCCTCATGTTGTCATAAAAGGACCCTCGGCAATTGGAAAGGATAATTATATTTATCAGTTTTCCTCAATAGGTGAAGACCCTCAAGATAAAAAATACGCTGATGAGGTTACTCGCCTGGAAATAGGTGACAGGAATGTGATTCGTGAATTTACTACCATGCACAGAGGGACGCTGCAGGATCATGGTTTGACTTTAATTGGCAGTGATAACCTGTTTATGGCTTATACCCATGTGGCGCATGATTGTGTTATTGGCGACCACGTTATTATGGCTAATGGGGCTTCAATTGCGGGCCATGTTCATCTGGGTGATCATGCCATATTAGGTGGATTTACCTTAGTACATCAATTTACCAAAATCGGTGAATATAGCTTTTCGGCAATGGGTAGCGCGATTACCCAGGATATTCCGCCCTATGTGATGGTAGGAGGCAGACCGACGCGGCCGCATGGTATTAATTCGGTAGGTATGGAACGTAATGGAGTTTCTCCGGAAGACATTAGATTGATTCGTAAGGCCTATAAAATTCTGTATAAAAATAATTTGCGTATCGAAGATGCTATTGAAGAAATAGAAGATTTGGCTGGCGAAAGTAATGAATTATCCAATATGGTCAGTTTTCTGCGCAATGTAACCCGGGGTATTCTGAGATAAAACAGCCAATTATTGCCGGTATTGATGAAGTAGGGCGAGGGTGTATTGTAGGCCCTGTTTTTGCCGCGGCTGTTATTTTGGATCCGGATAACCCTATTAGCGGGTTAACCGATTCAAAAAAACTCACCGATAAAAAGCGCCGCGACTTTGCTTCTTTAATTAAGGCATCAGCTTTAAGTTGGGCGATAGGGCGGGCCGAGGCCAGTGAGATCGATAAACTTAATATTCTACAGGCCTCTTTGTTGGCAATGAAAAGAGCTTTCTCACAACTTTCCCGAGCAGCTGATAAAGCACTTGTGGATGGAAAATTCTTTCCTGATATTTCATGTCCCGGGGAAACAGTCATTCAGGGCGACTTATTAATAGCAGAAATTTCTGCCGCCTCAATCCTTGCTAAAGTCGCGAGGGACGATGAGATGGTTGTGTTGGATAGGTTGTATCCTGGATATGAGATTGCCAGACATAAAGGTTATCCAACCAAAATTCATCTGCAAAAACTACAGCAACTGGGAATCACTGAACAACATCGGAAGACGTTTTCACCGGTTAAAAACACTCTCCGCTGAATTACAGGGACGCAATGAATGCAGAAAAAGCACAAGGACAGGACCTCCGCAGGTAGGGCAATGCAGGAGCGATTGCCGAGGAGCATTTTTCTGTCCTGCTCACGCTAAGTACCTACATCTGACCTCCAGGGAAGGAGGAAATGTCTTAAATCGTAGGGAACGATTTAGACCCTGTAGGCACAGCTTTCGCTCCTGCTTACGCTAAGTACCTACATCCATGTAGGCAACTGCTGGTTTTTTAAATTCTTTCTTCTATCATACTGATATGAATCCTGCGTTTGTCCATTTACGACTACATTCAGAATTTTCTTTAGTTGACGGTATTGTCAGACTCAAGCCATTAGTACAAATGCTTGCTGATTTTAATATGCCGGCCGCGGCAATTACTGAACAATGCAATTTATTTTCATTGGTTAAATTTTATCGCGCTACACAGGCTCTGGGTATTAAAGGAATCGTTGGTTCTGATGTCTTTATCTATAACCCTGAAGAGCCTACAACTCCTTATCGATTGACTTTTCTAGTGCGTAATAAAACCGGTTACATCGTTTTAACCGAACTCATATCAAAAGCTTTTCAGGAAGGTCAGCATCAGGGTATTCCCATGTTGCGAAAGGAATGGATAGAGCAGAATCATGAAGGTCTGATTGTTTTATCGGGAGCCATGGAAGGGGAAATCGGGCAAGCTTTATTGGCAGAAAATATTGAGTTAGCCTTTCAACAGGCACAATATTGGGCTGATTTGTTTCCGCACAGTTTTTATCTGGAATTGCAGCGAGTCGGTAAAAAGAATGAAGAAAACTATATTCAGGCTGCGGTTGATTTAGCAATACGTTTACAATTGCCGGTTGTGGCAACCAATGATGTGCGCTTTCTCCGAAAACAAGATTTTGATGCTCATGAAGTACGGGTATGTATTCATCAGGGGCGAGTTCTGGATGACAGTCGGCGGCCGCGAAACTATACCGAGCAGCAGTATTTACGCAGCACAGAGGAAATGCAGGCATTATTTTCTGATATTCCCGAAGCGCTGGAAAACACCATAGAGATTGCCAAACGCTGTAATGTTGAATTAACTTTGGGTGAAAACTATTTGCCTGATTTTCCGGTCCCGGAAGGGCTGTCACTGGATGAATTTTTTATTGAAGCTTCACGCAAAGGATTGGAACAGCGATTAAAACAATATCCACCTGTGGGTAGCGGAACGCCGGAAGAAAATCTAAAGGTTTATGAAGACCGGCTTGAAGTCGAACTCAATGTCATCACCCAGATGGGTTTCCCCGGTTATTTCATGATCGTAGCTGATTTTATCCAATGGGCTAAAAATAATCAGATTCCAGTAGGGCCGGGGCGGGGCTCCGGCGCCGGCTCTTTAGTGGCCTATGCCCTGAATATTACTGATCTGGATCCCATTGAATTTGATCTGTTGTTTGAACGGTTCTTGAACCCCGAGCGGGTTTCCATGCCGGATTTCGATATTGACTTCTGTATGGAGCGGCGTGATGAAGTGATTGATTATGTGGCCAGACATTATGGCCGTGATCATGTATCCCAGATCATCACCTATGGCTCCATGGCAGCCAAAGCGGTAGTGCGTGATGTGGGCAGGGTGCTGTCATTTTCCTATGGATTTGTTGACAGCTTAGCCAAACTGATTCCTTTTGAAATTGGTATGACGCTGGATAAAGCGTTGCAGGAAAGTACTGAACTAAAGGATCTGTATGATAGTGAAGAAGAAGTTAAATCACTCATTGATATGGCTCGTTCTCTGGAAGGTATTTCCAGAAATGCCGGTAAGCATGCCGGAGGGGTTGTTATTTCCCCCAGCAAATTGACAGATTTTACTCCGCTGTATTGTGAACAGGGCGGCGGAAATCTGGTTACCCAGTTTGATAAAAATGATGTCGAAGCTGTCGGCCTGGTGAAGTTTGATTTTCTGGGTTTGCGGACGTTGACAATTATCGACTGGGCGTTACAAACCATCAATTATAAGAAACAACAAAACGGTGAACAACTGATCGATATCAGTCAGATTCCCCGTGATGATGAAGCCTGTTACAAGCTGTTCAAAAACTGTCAGACGACTGCAGTGTTTCAGCTGGAATCACGCGGTATGAAGGAGTTAATTAAAAAACTGAAGCCGGATTGTTTTGATGACATTATTGCACTGGTGGCGTTGTTTCGTCCGGGGCCTTTGGAATCAGGGATGGTGGACGACTACATCAATGTTAAGCATGGAGCCAAGGCTGAATATGCCCATCCCTTGCTAGAGCCTATTTTAAAGCCCACCAACGGGGTTATTCTGTATCAGGAACAGGTAATGCAGATTGCCCGTGAAATGGCAGGTTATACTTTAGGTGGTGCGGATATGTTGCGACGGGCTATGGGTAAGAAAAAGCCCGAAGAAATGGCTAAGCAAAGGGCTATTTTTACCGAAGGTGCGATTAATAATCAGATTGACGAATCCATTGCGAGCTATATTTTTGATCTGATGGAAAAGTTTGCCGGTTACGGTTTCAATAAATCGCATTCAGCAGCTTATGCGCTGGTCGCTTACCAGACAGCCTGGCTTAAAGCACATTATCCGGCGGCATTTATGGCGGCGGTGCTGTCGTCTGATATGGATAACACCGATAAAGTGGTGGTGTTGATCGAGGAATGCCGGGAAATGAATTTGACTGTTTGTCCGCCGGATATCAACCTCTCGGACTATCGTTTCACCGTAAACGATCAAAATGAGATTGTTTATGGTATAGGTGCTATCAAAGGAGTCGGAGAATCAGCCATTGAAGATTTACTGGATGAGCGCAAAAATCATGGTCCTTTTACCGGGCTATATGATTTGTGTAAACGCGTGGAATTGAGGAAGGTTAATCGTCGCGTCCTGGAAGCCTTAATAAGAGCAGGAGCTTTTGATTCCATCAACAATAATCGGTCGGCACATTTAGCCGAACTAACGACTGCGCTCAAAGTTGCCGAGCAGCATGGCAAGATGAGATTGAGTGGGCAAAATGACCTGTTTGGCTTATCGGTTCAAGTGGAAAATGACCAGGATGATGAGGGCGAGGCTTATTCAACATCGGTTGAGCCCTGGTCTGAAAAAGAGCGTCTAGAAGCAGAAAAACAGACTTTGGGCTTGTATCTGACTGGACATCCTATTACCGAATATGAACAAGAATTAAAAAATATTACCCATGGCACAATTTCAGCTTTATTGGCTGATGCGGAAAGGTCAAAAGGAAAAATGGAAGGACGGGTTGCCGGTTTGATTGTTGAGATGAGAACCCGGCAGACTAAACAAGGCAAAATGATGGGCTTTGCCACGCTGGATGACAGAACCGGACGTCTTGAAGTCGCTGCTTTCAGTAAAATTTTTGAGCAATATCGCGATATTTTATCTAAAGATACTTTATTAGTTGCGGAAGGTGCGATCAATATAGATGATTTTTCCGGCATGCTGCGGGTGACCGCTGAAAAAATGTACACCATAGAGCAGGCCAGAGAAATGTTTGCACGCAGTATTCAGTTACAATGGGATATTACCCGGCATCCAGCAGACAAAGGTTTTATTGAACAGTTGACAGAAATACTGAAACCGTTTTGTGGCGGGACTTGCCCTGTCGTTATTAACTATATCTCAAAAAAAGCAAAAGCCACTATAAAACTGGGTGATGAATGGCGGATACATCCTGGGGATGAATTGCTTACCCGTTTAAAATATTTTTTATCTTCAGAGGCTGTTGGCGTTAAATACAGATAATTTAAAATTGGCAAATGAGGGCTGGGCGCGCAACGCTTTGCCCAATCCTCATTCTGTATTGAAATCAGTCTATTTGATTTGTAAAAGACGAATTGATTGATAGCTTTATTTGAGAGAACGACAACTTATTTCTCGCTCTCAGAAATAGGCGTCTCATTATTTGCCGGTTTACCTGAATTTTTATTCTCAGGTTGTGATTTTGGTGGTTTAGCAGCCATATTACGTTCAGCAAACTGATTGGCATAAGAGCGTGGTTGATTTTTAGACCGATTTGTTGTTCCTGAAGAATCGGCACTCCCTCCATCCTTGGAG
>CAYYSO010000007.1:8419-38496 GCA_964474415.1 uncultured Methylomarinum sp.
GTCGACCGATTTGTTGCTCCTGCAAAATCGGTACTCCCACCATCCTTGGCGGTCGACCGATTTGTTGCTCCTGCAAAATCGGTACTCCCACCATCCTTGGCGGTCGTAGGTATCTCAGCAGCTCTGGAAGTTTTAGGCTGTTGCCCAGTCGGATTATTCTCACCTTTTGGGTTATTATTTTCCGTTTTTTTATAGCTTGGATTACGCTTTCTACGATTCGGGCTACGTCTGTTGTTTCTGCTTTTTGTAGGTTTGTTTTCTGTTTCTGCAAGCGTTTCAGATTGTTCCTTGTTGCTGGTGGCTTCTAAATTGTTTTTAGGCGTAGTACGTTTTGCAGGGCGTTTATTGCTGCGACGTGAGTTTTGATTACGATTTTGGTCTGAAGATCGGCTATTACGAGGCTCATTTCGGCGTCGTGATTTTCTATCTTCAGCATCCTGATTGTTTTTTTCAGTTGCAGGTGGAACGACGTCAGTTGTTCCAATCAGCTTTTGCCAAAAACGTTGGATTAAGCTGGCAGACATTTTTTTGTTTTGAACTGGAGCGGGTGACTCTGGTAAAAATTCTTTAATAGCCGGTTTTTCAATTTCGTGTCTGGATTGTTTGGCGAATTCAGGTGGAGTAATTTCCTGTTCCCTGATTTGCTGGTGGCTGGCTTTTTCTTCATCACCTTCAATTGTTTTAATGCGTTCAATATCATAAGCAGGTGTTTCAAGGTGCCTGCTAGGCAGCACAATAATGGCAACATTCAGTCTGTTCTCAATGTCCTGAATAGTATTACGTTTTTCATTGAGTAAGAATGTTGCGCAATCTATGGGCAGGTGAGCGATGACTTTTTCAGTGCCGTTTTTCATGGCTTCTTCTTCGATAATACGAAGAACAGCTAATGTAACTGATTCAACGTTTCTTATCGAACCCTGACCTTTGCAACGAGGACAGGTTAATTGAGTTGAATCACCCAAAGATGGACGAATCCTTTGCCGGGACATTTCCAGCAGACCAAAACGTGAAATACGGCCAGTTTGAATGCGGGCGCGATCAATTTTTAAGGCATCACGCAGCTGATTTTCCACTGCGCGTTGATTTTTATTGGCCATCATATCTATAAAATCGATGACAAAAAGTCCGCCTAAATCGCGCAGGCGCAGTTGACGGGCAATTTCATCGGCTGCTTCCAGATTGGTATTTAAAGCGGTTTCTTCAATATCACTCCCTTTAGTGGCACGCGCTGAGTTGATATCGATTGAGGTTAAGGCTTCGGTATGATCGATTACGATTGAACCGCCGGAGGGCAAAGAGACCTCGCGATTATAAGCCATTTCAATCTGGGATTCGATTTGATAGCGACTGAATAATGGCACATTATCTTCATACAGTCTAGCTTTTGACAGATAATGCGGCATGACTTGCTGAAGAAACTTCTGTACCAACTTATAGGATGACTGGTTGTCGATCAAAATTTCATCGATATCGCCACGTAAATGATCGCGAAGAGCGCGAATGATAACGTTGCTTTCCTGAAAAATAAGGAATGGAGCTGCTTGTTCAGAGCTAAATTTATCGATGGATTCCCATAATTGCAGCAAGTAATTTAAGTCCCATTGCAATTCTTCAGCATTTTTACCACATCCTGCAGTACGTACAATCAAGCCCATGCTTTCCGGAATATCAAGCACTGCCAGAGTTTCTTTTAGTTCGTTACGGGTATCGCCTTCAATACGTCTGGAAATACCCCCGGCTTTTGGGTTGTTGGGCATTAGAACCAAATAGGTTCCAGCCAGGCTAATATAGGTTGTTAATGCCGCACCCTTGTTTCCGCGCTCTTCTTTTTCAATCTGAACGATAACTTCCTGACCTTCTTTGAGTATTTTCTTGGCAGAGGATGTGTTTTCGTCCTCTTTTTTGTTGCTGTTTTGTGTTTTGTATTGTGGGGAAATTTCTTTAAATGGCAAAAACCCGTGTTTTTCAGCGCCATAATTAACAAAGGCGGCTTCGAGGCTAGGTTCAACTCGAGTAATGATTCCTTTATAAATATTTGATTTCTTTTGTTCTTTTGATGGGACTTCTATATCAAAGTCATATAGTTTTTGACCATCTACCAAAGCGACACGCAACTCTTCCGGCTGGGTGGCATTGATAAGCATTCTTTTCATTGTGTATCCTTGTTGTTTCCTGCTCCATTACGATTATTTGAACAGATTTATTTTTCAAAATGTATATTGTTTATTAACTATCCTAATTTGTATATTTCCAGTTACCGGGGCAATTCAGGAGTCGTCTGAAATAGCCTGATTCACTTCCCGGCGACCACCATGGATGGTGGAAGTGCCGATTTTGCAGGAGCAATAAATCGGTCGACCACCATGGATGGTGGAAGTGCCGATTTTGCAGGAGCAATAAATCGGTCGATAGCTGTGCTCGGTTAATCTCCTGGAGCCTTTGTCAAAGTATTTATAATCTTTGGATCAGTGTCGTCAGATAAAATCCGGTATGGGCACCTGGTTTCGGAATTTCAGTTATATCGTAAAATCTGTTCCGTATAAAGCAGCGTCGCTCATCAAGGGTCGAACGATAAAACCCGAAAAAATTCTTTATGTATAAGTGATTTTCTGCATGAGATGCAGTGTAATTCAATATTGGCTGACTGTTGAGTCAATAAGCTTATATATGTTAGAAAAATAGTTGCGTAGCTTGCTATGCGCCTTTTTTCCTACCTTGAACTGGAATAAAAATCCTATACTGCTTTCGGGATTTATTTAATTCTGGTTCTTAAGCTATATACATTAACCTTGCTAATATAACAATCTTTATCTATTACGGCAATTTAAACATCATCAATGATAATAAATTGTTATCATCTATATTATGAATACAACACAAACTGAAGAAAAACCCAAGGTTCGGTGGATAGAAATTAGCGAAGAAAATGCTGGTCAGCGGCTGGATAATTATTTAATCAGTCTGTTGAAAGGGGTGCCTAAAACCAGGATTTACCGAATAGTCAGAAAAGGCGAGGTGAGGGTTAACAAAGGTCGTGCTGATGTTAAGTATCGCTTGAAAATTAATGATATAGTCAGGGTTCCGCCGGTGAGGGTGGCGACAAGAGCAGCAGAAATTTTAGTTCAGCCTACTTTAAAATTGAGTCTTGAAAATGATATTTTGTATGAAGATGACGGACTGCTGGTTTTAAACAAAC
The DNA here is from genome assembly GCA_964474415.1 of uncultured Methylomarinum sp. Lineage (GTDB taxonomy): Bacteria > Pseudomonadota > Gammaproteobacteria > Methylococcales > Methylomonadaceae > Methylomarinum. The sequence goes on from CAYYSO010000007.1 coordinate 11,616, forward strand.
CATCCGGTTTTGCGGTTCATGGTGGTAGCGGTATTAACTCAGGAGTCATTGAGGCGTTGAGACAATTAAGACCCGAACAGCGATTTCTTGAACTGGTTCACAGATTGGACAAGGAAACTTCCGGATGCCTGCTCATCGCCAAAAAGAGAAATGTTCTGAAGCAATTACATGAGCTGTTTCGAGGCGACGGCGTTAAAAAAATCTATTTAGCTTTACTGGTGGGTCAATGGCAGAAAAAAAAACAATGGGTTAACGCACCTTTGTTAAAAAACATCAGTAAAGGCGGCGAAAGAATGGTGGTTGTCAGTCAGGCCGGTAAAACGGCAGAAACATACTTTGTTCGATTAAAAAAATATCAGCATGCGACTCTGGTTCATGCCTCACCGAAAACCGGGAGGACTCACCAGATCAGAGTTCACGCAGCCTGGTTGGGACATCCGATTGTCGGGGATGATCGTTATGGAGATAATGCAACTAATCGTGTGTTTAAAAAGCGAGGTTGCCGGCGATTATTTCTTCATGCCGAACAGTTACAGTTTGAGCATCCGTTAACCGGTAAGATGATGTATTTTACCGCACCCTTATCACCGGAATTACAAGCCTTGATTGACAATGAAAAGTTTTGATTTAATCATTTTTGACTGGGATGGCACACTGGTTAATTCTATTGACTGGATTGTACATTGTTTACAGAAATCTGCTCAGGCGTGTGGCTGTGATGTTCCTGAGACACAGGCGGCCAAAAATATTATTGGGCTGAGTTTTGAGCATGCCATGGCTGAATTGTTTCCCGGAATTGATAAACATACTCAGGAACAATTAATAGCCCATTACAGTCAACAGTTTTTCTCAAAAAAAATCACTCAGAATGACCTGTTTGCGGGGGTTTATGAAATGCTGGTTCAGTTTAAGCAAAACGGCTATTTGTTAGCTGTTGCCACGGGTAAAAAAAGTACCGGATTAGTTAAAGCCATAAACGGAACAGGTTTGGTGGATTTTTTTAGCGCTACACGTAGCGCTGATCAAACTGCATCCAAGCCTGACCCATTGATGATCAATGAAATTGTTGAGGAATTGAGTGTCAGTAAAGACAAAGTTTTAATGGTCGGCGACTCTGTGCATGATTTGCAAATGGCGGTTAATGCAAAAGTAACATCTATTGGTGTGGCATGTGGGGCTCATTCAGTTGAAGTGTTACGACAATATAATCCGATGATGTGCTTACAACGGACCAGTGAATTGCTGGAAATTATTTGATAGGTTTAAAGCAGTGGAAAATCAACAAGACAATATGAATCAGGAAACAAATAAAGAACCCGGCTGGGAAAAACATCTGGTTGAAAAGCTGGCCTTCGCGGCAGTGAATGAACAGCGCAAAGCCAGGCGTTGGGGTATTTTTTTTAAAATGCTGACCTTTACTTATCTGATCGCTATACTGGGTATTGCCATGTACCCCAGATTTAAAACAGAACTGGCTGGCAGCACAGACAAGCATGCCGCCATTATAGATGTACAAGGGGTTATTGCTGAAAATGAAGCAGCTAATGCAAATACCATTATTGAAGGTTTAAGAGATGCCGTTAAAGATAAAAATACTCAAGGCATCATTTTGAATATTAATTCACCAGGTGGTAGCCCGGTTCAATCAGCTTATATTTTTGAAGAAATTCGACGCTTGAAAGAAAAGCATCCTGAGATTCCTATCTATTCCGTAGTCAGTGATATTTGTGCGTCAGGCGCTTATTATATTGCCTCAGCCAGCGATAAAATTTATGTCAATCAGGCCAGTATTATTGGCTCCATCGGCGTTATTATGAATGGTTTTGGTTTTGTTGATGTGTTGAAAAAACTGGGTGTTGAACGGCGTTTGTTAACAGCAGGAGCGCATAAAGCGATGCTGGATCCGTTTTCACCACTTAAAGCAACAGAAGCCGAACATATGCAAACCTTGCTGGATGAGGTGCATCAGCAATTTATTAATGCGGTTCGTTTAGGGCGTGGAAAACGCCTTGTCGAATCGCCGGAGATGTTCTCAGGTCTTGTCTGGACCGGCGCTGACGGAATTAAATTGGGTTTGGCTGATGATTTGGGTAGTGTTGATTCCGTGGCGAAAGAGGTGATTGGTACCGAAAACAAAATTAACTTTACCCCTCGGGAAAAAGTGCTGGAAAGGCTGGTAGGCAAATTTGCCGCCTCATTTGGACATGCAATGGGTGCGGTAATCAATGGTGTTAGTTTGAGATAAAAATTCAGTCTGTATTCAGACGATTATCTTACAATAGCCAGAAATAGATTTAATCAATATTTTGAGGTTTAAGGCCTTCATGCAGCAAATCATTAAAGCATTCTTGTTAACTTTATGCGTTACTCAAAGCAGTTGGGTCGGGGCTGAACGATTTTTAGCTGTGTTAACACTTGATGATGCGGTTAAAAAAATTATTCGACAGCAAAATTACAAAGTGCTGGCAACAAAGACAGAATCAGGAAATGGTAAACAGGTGCATATTATTAAAGTATTAACCCCGGATGGCAGGATTCAATATATCAAGATTGATGCGGATAGCGGCGAGATTGTCAAATAAGTCCGGGAGTCAATGATGCGTATTTTAGTGGTTGAAGATGAGCAGGTATTGTGTCAGCAGATTAAACAGTTTTTTGCGGATAAGGGATTTGCAGTAGATACCGCAAATACCGCGAGTGATGGTTTCTATTTGGCGACTGAATACCCGATTGATGTTGCGGTTATTGATATAGGCTTGCCTGATTATTCCGGGGTCGAGTTGATTAAGAAGCTCAGGGAGAAAAAGAATACTTTGCCGGTATTATTGTTAACTGCAAGAAGTCGTTGGCAGGATAAAGTGGAAGGTCTAGAAGCAGGGGCTGATGATTATCTGGCCAAGCCGTTTCATTATGAAGAACTGATGGCCAGGGTCAATGCATTGATTCGACGTTCCCAAGGTAAGGCGCATCCGGTGTTAAGTTTTGCCAATATCAGGCTTGATACACTTTCCCAGGATGTTACTGTGGATGACGAATTGATAGACCTGACTGCATTTGAGTATAAAGTGCTTGAATATTTGCTGTTTCGTCGTGGAGAAGTGGTATCCAAATCGGTGTTAACTGAACATATATACGATGAGGATTTTGATCGTGACAGCAATGTCATTGAAGTATTTATAGGGCGCCTTAGAAAAAAAATTGATCCTCAAGGTGTTACCAAACCAATTGAGACCTTAAGAGGACGAGGATATCGTATTCCGGCACAAACTGATTGATTTTTTAAGTGAAAGTCCTTCATAGAAAAGACTCCGGTGGCTTGATTTGCAGGTGTCGGTGGCAGGGATGCCACCGTCAAGCGTACAAGGAAGTATTCACAGCGTCTTGCAAATCAGGGTGCCGGAGTCTTAAGCGCCACGGACTTTCATTTTCCTGCATGATGAAAGAATCTTCATGGTCGTTAAGTGAAAATTAATTCTCTTAGTTTCCGGGTGCTATTGGCGGAAGGATTGGTTTTAGTCGCATTCTTTGCGCTGGTTGCGTTTGTTTTGGAGCAGGCTTTTCAACAAAGCGCCGAACGTGCACTCAAGGAAAAGTTACAAATTCAGATTTATTCTTTATTGTCAGTTGCAGAAATGAATAGTTCACTGCAATTGACAATGCCGGATGTTCTCCGTGAACCCCGTTTTGCCAATCCCGGTTCAGGATTATATGCAGTTATCCGGTTGTCGGATCAAAGTCAGGTATGGCGCTCCGCTTCGGCTATAGGAATTGAGCTGCCAATGGCAGAACAATTAAAACAGGGTGATTTTGCTTTTTTACAGGATAGTAGGCAACGTTTTGTTTTGCACTATGCCGTTATTTGGGAAAATGAATCGGGATTTGAAAGATCCTATATCTTTACTGTGGCGGAGGACGGTCAATTTGTCAGTAATCAAGTAGCGCAGTTTAGAGTCACTATGACAAGCTGGCTGTTGGGTATCGGTTTGTTGCTGGTATTAATGCAATTTGTATTACTGCGCTGGGGTTTCAAACCTTTACGACAGATTGGACAGGATATTGAACGGGTTGAAACGGGTGAGAAAAATAAATTGGATGGAAATTACCCGACTGAATTGAATAGTGTTGTCGGTAATTTGAATGCATTGATCAGCAGTGAACGTGCACATTTGGAACGATACCGCAATACTTTGGCAGATTTGGCGCATAGTCTAAAGACGCCGCTGGCTATCCTGAGAGGGTGCATAGAGGCGCCGGAAGTCAATCGCGATACCGTACAGAACCAGATCAGCAGAATGCATGAAATTGTTGAATATCAATTGCAAAGAGCTGCCGCAAAGGGACAGAGAAAGATAACCGGCAGGGTTGATATCAGTATTGTTTTACAAAAAATTATCACTTCGCTGGAAAAGGTTTATGCCGACAAGAATATTGATTTCGATTTTGCTGATAATCAGGATTGCCAAGTGTATTGTGAACAAGGAGATATGTTTGAAATTGCCGGTAATTTGCTGGATAACGCTGCCAAATGGTGTCGTCATAAAGTCAGAATTTCTGTAACAAAACTGCAGGATAAAGAGCATATTGATTATTCTCTGCTGTTGCTGATTGAAGATGATGGTTCAGGGATAGTGCCGGAAAAAATCGACGAGATATTAAAAAGGGGGGTAAGAGCCGATGAAAATATTGCAGGTCATGGTATCGGGATGGCAGTAGTCAATGAATTAATAGCATTGCTTGGTGGCCGATTAATCGGCGCAAAAAGTACAGATCTGGGCGGAATGCAGTGGCAAGTCTATTTGCCATGAAAAGAAATTATTTTGGACTATTGCTTAATTGCATTAATTCAAGGATAATACGCCTTCTTTCAGTCAACGACTGGATTTACAATGGTTACTGTGTCGGTCCTCTCGCAACGATACGCTGTAAACCCCGCCAGGCCCGGAAGGGAGCAACGGTAGCAGCAGATTCGTGTGCCGGGATGTGGCTGGCATGGTAGCCGCCCAATCTTTATTGCCGAGTCTGTAATGACTTATCAGGTTCTTGCCAGAAAATGGCGTCCACAAAATTTCACCCAAGTTATTGGCCAAGAGCATGTGACTCAATCTTTGATTCATGCCTTGCAACATGATCGTCTGCATCACGCTTATTTATTTACCGGAACTCGTGGCGTAGGCAAAACAACCATTGCCCGTATTCTGGCAAAAGTCATCAACTGCGAAAATCCGAAAGATTACAATCCCTGTGGAGAATGTAGTATTTGCCGTGATTTTGATCAGGGCCGCTTCATGGATCTGATTGAAGTGGATGCCGCTTCACGCACTAAAGTTGAAGATACTCGCGATTTACTGGATAACGTTCAGTATGCACCGAATCAGGGACGCTTTAAGATTTATTTGATAGACGAAGTCCATATGCTATCAGGACACAGTTTTAACGCCTTGTTAAAAACCCTGGAAGAGCCGCCGCCACACGTCAAATTTTTATTAGCGACTACTGATCCGCAAAAAATTCCGGTCACCGTATTATCGCGTTGTTTACAGTTTAATCTGAAACGCTTGTTACCCGAACAAATCGACGCTCAGATGCGGTTTATTCTGCAACAGGAACAGATTGCATTTGAAGAAAATGCGATTAAAGTATTATCTCGTGCTGCAGATGGCAGTATGCGCGATGGTCTGAGTCTGCTGGACCAGGCGATTGTCTATGGTAGCGGTAAGGTGATATACGATGATGTGGCTAATATGTTGGGGACAGTGGCTCAACAACCGATTGATGACATTTTGCTGGCGCTGGCTGCGAATGATGCTAAAGCATTGATGGCAAAAATTGATGAAGTAGCTAATTTGACGCCTGATTTCAGTGACATTCTGCAACAGCTATTACGGGTTTTACACCGAGTCGCATTAACTCAACAATTACCGGATTTGGTAGATCATGAATTTGATCAGCAATTAATAGATAAACTGATTAGACAGTTATCACCGGAAGATGTGCAATTGTTTTATCAAATTGGTTTGATAGGGCAAAGGGATCTGGATTTGGCGCCCGATCCGCGTAGCGGTTTTGAAATGGTGATGTTGAGGATGCTGACTTTTAAACCCCAAAAAAAAGCAGCAGGAAATAGTCCGGTTCAACAAAATCCGGCAATACAACATTCCAGTCCGCCAACGATCTCTTCAAGCGCTCAGAAACAAGCTGTCGTTTCGCAAACATCCGTTGCAATTCAAACTGAACAGGTTGATAAACCACGACCATCGACTGAGAACTGGCCGGAAATTATTCAGGCTATGAAAATTCGGGGAATGACCAGAGAACTGGCAAATAATTGTGTTTATGGTGGCGTGGATGAATCCAGTTGTCATTTGACCATAAATCCGGCGCATAAACATTTGTTAGGCAGCAAATCGGAAGAAAAGCTACAAAAGGCTTTGCAGGATTATTACGGTAAACCCTTGAAGTTGAAAATCACCTCGGAAAAAACAGATAATATTACCCCGGCTGTACAAATGCAGAAAAATCGTGAAGACCGGCAACAAGCCGCTGTCGATGCCATTAATCAGGATGACAATGTGCAAGCCTTAAAAGAACATTTTGATGCCAGGGTAATGTCTGGCACCATTGAACCGATTGACGAGTAGTGGAGAAAATATGAAAAATGCACTGGGCAATATCATGCAGCAAGCCCAAAAAATGCAAGAAGATATGAAGAAGGCTCAGGAAGAACTCGCTGCAATGGAGGTGCAGGGCGAATCTGGCGCTGGGCTGGTAACAGTGTTAATGACCGGTAAACGTGAAGTCAGAAAAGTTACAATTGATGACTCTCTGCTGGGCGATGATAAAGATATGCTGGAAGACCTGGTTGCCGCGGCCATTAATGATGCGGTACACAAGGTCACTAAGATGAAAAAGGAAAAAATGGCTGATGTCACCGCGGGTATTCCTATCCCTCCCGGTTTTCAGATGCCGTTCTAAAGCAAAATAATGCAAGCAAAAGGACTGTTAGAGGAGTTAATACAGAGTCTCTGCTGTTTGCCCGGGGTAGGGCCAAAATCTGCTCAACGGATGGCTTTTTATCTATTGCAGCAAGATCGTAATGGCGCCAAACACCTCAGTGGAGTTTTGTTGAAAGCGGTTTCCGAAATCGGCTATTGTCGGCAATGTCGAACCCTGACAGAATCCGGGCTATGTGGACTTTGTGCAAACCCGGCTCGCGAGTCATCTGTTTTATGTGTAGTCGAAAGCCCGGCCGATGTCTGGGTAATTGAACAGGCAACGGCTTTTAAAGGGCGTTATTTCGTTTTGCATGGACGCTTATCACCTTTGGATGGTATTGGTCCGGATGAACTGGGATTTGATCTGTTAGAAAAGTATATGGCCTCGGGCGATTTGCAAGAAATAATTCTGGCGACCAATTCCACGGTAGAAGGTGAAGCCACTGCTCATTTTATCAGTGAAGTGGCGAATAAACATGCCATAAAAGCCAGCCGTATTGCTCACGGCGTGCCGATGGGTGGAGAACTGGAATATATTGACAGCGGTACGCTGACACATGCTTTCAATGGACGTCTAGAATATTAAAACTAAGGTAAGAAGCGAATGAATGATTGTCTGTTTTGTAAAATGGTTGCGGGCGACATACAACCGGATGTCGTATTTGAAGATGATAAAGTATTGGCCTTCAAAGATATTAACGCACAGGCGCCTGTGCATGTTTTAATTATTCCAAAACAACATGTGGCGACACTTAATGACCTGGATGATATTCAACTGGGCGGCCACATGCTACTGACAGCTGCTAATATCGCAAACCAGGAAGGCTTATCAGAAAACGGTTACAGGACTGTTTTGAATTGTAATAAGCATGGTGGGCAGGAAGTTTTTCATCTGCATATGCATTTATTGGGTGGCAGACAAATGACTTGGCCGCCGGGCTGATTTTTCTAGGATTATTCGGTCTCCAGATGGTATTTTAAGCCAATACGCTGAGTTTCTCCGGCACGGGTGTCAATGCTGAAATATTTATTTAACCGGTATCTGATATTAGCGGCGTATGTTGTGGAAAACAGTCCCATGGTAACTCCGATATAAAGATCAGGATTCAAGTAATGTCCCAGCTTAACGGCGCTGTTTTTAATATTATCGGTCTGTTTTAAAGAAAATTCATCAATTCCCAATTTCTCAGTTAGCCACGATAATTGCCCAACACCATAGCTTAATGCCGCACCTGCAACTGCATTACTATCAGAACTACTCATGCTTTTCATGGATTTACCAGTGACCAAATAAGCTAGCGCTTCTGATTCCGGTAGCGCCGGTTCGGTATAAATACGTGTCTGAGGTGATTTCAGAGGGCCGCTTACGTTGAGTACGGCAGTAATATTATCGCTGGTGGCCTTACGGATCGCTTCAATATTCAGCCATGGGTTATCGACTGGACCATTAAACAGAAATTCACCTTTACGTAAGGTCAGATCCTGTCCATAGGAACGATAGCTTGCATCGTGCATTATGGCGCGGCCATGCATACTTTGACTGTCCTGACGTACTGTGTATTCTATCTGTCCAGCCAAACGGGTTTCAAGCCCGAAACCGGAAAAATGCGTGTTGTCACCGAATTGAATGGCGATACGGCTGATCAGTCGAGACAGATCGACTTTTTTCACTTTCGGCTGATTGTCGGAAATGATGACTTCATCGTTGCTGGGTGCAATAGCGCTTTTCGGCAGGGTTTTGATTTCAATTCGGGCGCTGTCGATTTTAATCAGGCCGTTAATTTTGGTTAGATTATCGTATTTATTGATAGTCAATGTGGGCGAAATGATGACCTCGGCTTCGGGCAAACGGCTGAGCTGAAATTTGTTGCCGCGTAATGTGATTTGCAATGGATAGTGATTCTCAGCCAGCAAATCCAGATGCCCCTTAGCAGACAGTTTACCCTGGCCGGATTTGACATCAGCAGTGACTATCAAGCGCTCAGGGTTATCGGTTTTGCTGGTAACTTGTAGATTGATATTGTGGAAGGTTCCACCCAGCCGGGGTATTTCTAAGCGACCATTCTGCCATCGTGCAAAACCTGTGATAGCTGGTTTTTCGGTATTACCACTAAACTGCACGTCTGCAACAAATACACCTTGTAACTGGTTGATTTCAGGTAACAGAACGTCAATCAAACTCATATTGGCGATTTTCGCCTGTCCTGTTCCGGAGAGTTGGCGAATACCTTCAGAGTCAGCCTTACCAGCCTTGGCCTCAAGCGTTATGAAATCCCCATTGCCTAAACCGAGATGGAGTTGCGAGTTGAGATGATCTTGTTGATATTGCAGTTGTAATGTCGAGTCTGTGAAAGGAATCTCATGATTAACATTGTTATCGTCTTTAAAAAGGGCTAGACCATCAGCAATAGCAATATCTATTTTAGCACTCATATCCTTGTTATGGGATAACAGTTGTGCCTGTGCTGACAGCGTACCGGTTAGCGCCAGTTCGTTTGGCAACCACGCTTTGGTTAACGCTAATGGCCAATCTGTCAATGACAGCTGACCGTTCATTTGCTTATTCGGTGACCCTTGTGCAGACAGGCATAAACGGGCATCAGCTTGTATCAGACAAGTTTTTTTCAGGTCAAACAGGACATTTTGTTTAGATTGGCTTAGTGCCAGATTTACCGGTGATTGCAGTTGCCAATGTTTGATTTGTGGGTGTTCAATTGCCAGTTGTGTAACTTCGAGTAACCATCGTTTGCCGTTCCATCGGCCGTTCGTATTCATGTTCAATTTGCCCAATGGCGAAAGCAGTTTCAGCCGAATATTATGCTTGGCCTGATTACCGCGCCCTTGAAGAGTGATACGTTCAATTTTGTATTCCGCTAATTGTAATTGTGTGGCAGAAAAATTTACTGTCGATTGCCGCGTTGATGCATGATCATAACCAGCATCAAGCGACAGACGGCCGATTCGGTATTTGCCATAACGGATATCATACCCTTGCAGATTGCTTTTGATAAAGGGTTTAAGTAAAGGGCCTTTAATCAGCACGTTTCCGTTCAGGCTCCCGGCCAGGGTTGGCCAGGCTGATCTCAGATTCGGCGCTGCAATGTTTATTTGTAGATCCGCCTGTTGCTTGTTTAACCAGCCTTTGGTTTGTAACTGATTACCACCGGCGGAAATGTTGAGTTGCTGAATGTTTAATTGTTGATCACTCAGTCTGAGTTTGGCGTCGGCATTTAAAAATTGGTCGTAAATTTTACCTGTCAGTTTTTCAATATCCAGTTCAGCAGTGATTTTGTCGCCGGCAACGCTGCCTTTTGCATGTGTCTTAAGATCCAGTTTACCGGGAACATTGGCACCCAAATCTGCCGGATTGAGTTGCCGGGCATTGACAGCCAGATTAAAAGCCAATTCCTTAGCCCAGGAAAACTGACCGGTGAGTTTAATCTGACCTTGTGTTGGCTTTATCAAGAGCTGTTCAATATTGAGGCTATTGTGATTGCCGTTACCGACAAAGGCAATGGAGAAATCCGGACTGTCCGGTGTGGATACTTCAGCATTCAGTTTGGCCTGATACTGCTGTATTGTACCTTGAACAGTAAAATTGCCATGATCACTGCTGACTTGTTTTGCGCCTGTTAATGGCCATTGTGTGTGTTGCCAGTTGCCTTTCAGATTGAACTCGGGTTGTTTGCCGGATAATCTGATAATTCCAGTTTGGTTGGCATTAATAGCGCCATTAATTTTGCTGGCAATGACAAACCTGTCCATATTGCCGCTGAGGTTTAACTGGCCGGTCATTCTTGCATCATTCAGAATATAGCTCCAGTTCAGGTCGGCAGATAACGGCCAGTCAGCTTGTAGCTGCAATACGCTGTGCGCATTAATTTGCAGTTGAGGCATAGACAAAGCCAGCCTGGATACTGTCAGGATCTGGTTCTCTAATGTCGCAGAAACAACCAGTTGCTGAATTTTGGTTTTACTGTCACCGTTAAGCCAGTTTAATTGATTGACTGCTAATTGATCAATGCTGATAGCCAGTGGAATGTGTGGAATTTCATTACTGTCGTCACTGTCTTCAGCGGTTGTGGATTGTCCTTCGATATTGACACCAGTCAGTTGCAGTGTGCGTATATGCAAACGGCCTTGTATCAGTTCTGACGCATACCACTGGATTTTGAAATCGGCAATTGCAACACGAAAATTATTTGAATCCTGATAATGCAGATGCTTCAGAGTCAGATCATTGATCAGCGTACCTTTGATGTTTGCAACACTAAGATGATCTGTTTTAGATATTACTGTTCGTAACAGCCAGCGTGTACCTCCTTCAGTGGTAGCTATCCATAAAAAAGCAATCATCAGCAATACGATCATTGTCGACAGTCCGGCTGTTATGGTTTTGATCAATCCCGTCAAAACGGGCTTCAGCTTTCCTGTCCCTAACATTACAATTGCGCCCCGGAAGAAAAATGAATCCGGAAAGAAGGGGAGGTGTTACTCAAAGGGATAGCAAAGTCCAGCCGCAGTGGACCGATAGGGGATAGCCAGCGCAAACCCAGACCGGTACCGGTTTTGATACTGATATTGTTGGTGTTGTAAGCGTTGCCGGCATCCAAAAACATTGCTACACCCCAGGATTCGTTTACAAGCTGTTCGTATTCAACGCTGACGACTGTTAGCATTTTTCCGCCGATAACATTGTCTTTATTATCCACAGGCCCCAGTTTTTTATAATTATAACCGCGGATGGTTTCGGTACCGCCGGCATAAAAACGGTAAGAGCTGGGTAAACGATCAAAATTATTGGTCAGGGTTGCGCCCAGATTGATTCGAGAGATAAAACGGGCAGGCCAGGGCAGGCTATTAATAAGTTTACCGGTTGCTGTAGCCTGCACAAAGGTAACATCGGAAATCAGTGTTTCAGGGGATGTCGTCAGTGAGAAATTCAAATGATAGCCACGGGTAGGACGCAGCGCATTATTGGATTCAGTATATTGCCAACGGGCGCCCGGCACCAGCAATGTAGTGTTCTGACTGACATCACTGACGGTGAAAGTCTCGGAATTTAGATCAAGAAACAAAATCTGTTTCCAGCCATTAGTATTAAGATGATGGTATTTTAAAGACAGTTTTGCCAGTTCCGATCTGAACGTCTTGGGTTGTTCCAATTTGTATCCCAGACCTATCGAAACATAGTCATTGCGTGATTGGGTAAATGGAATGATATAGCGTGCTTCGGCACTGGAAAGTACAGGGGAAACATCCAGGTTAACAGATAGATTATGGCCTTTTCGATTGATGCGCCGATTCTGATAGCCAACACTGGCCAGTGGTCCGATATCGGTATCATAACCAACCCCTAGACTGTAAGCATGCTTTTTCTTCGGCGTTAAGTGGACAAGTACTGGAACTTGATGGTTTTTAACCGCGTCCATTTGCGGTTTTATTTCCACATTGCTGAAATAAATATTATTGGATAGGGCGTTATAGGTTTTGGCTAGTTTTTGACTGGAATAATTACCATCAGGTTTGATATCGATATAACGGTACACAAAATCAGGGTTTAAAATGCTTTGGTCGATAGATATTTTGCCAAAGTGATAACGTGGCCCCGAATCAAGAAGCAACTCAATTTCGGCCTGTTTTTTTTCGGGGTCAACCCGTAACGATTTTTTGATTAGTTGACTGTTTAAATAGCCGTATTCCAGTGATAAGGAATGTAAATCCTGCTTGATTTTTTCATATAATCCATGATTGAGAATATCGCCCTGTTTGAGGGGAAGGTTGGCTAGAAGTTTTTGAAAAGCGGGATCCTGTTTTGCCTCACCGCGTATTTGTACAGACAGACTGCTGATTCGGACAGGAAGCCCTGCTGTAATATCGAAATTTGCTTGCCAGCAGTCATCAGCAAAACCCAGTTGTTTGACAATACCGGGGCGATAATAGCCCAATGCCCGTAAGGCTTTGTCTATCTCACTTTCCGCTTCGGCAAACAGTTTTTTAATACGCCATGCAGGCGACTGACAGTTTTCCTGCGTTAGCGATAAAAAAGCCCGGACATTATTTTGCTGTTCGCCTTTCAGACCCTGAATATTGATGACTGGTTCGTTGGCTTGGCCGGCTGGCGCCACAAATAGAAAAACAAATGTCACCGTTTTTAAAAAAAATGCATAACACTTTTTTTTATGCATATTAGTAATTTCTCATTATCCACTGACAGAAGAAATCTATGGCTAATCTCAGATATACCATGAATACATCCATGTGGCATTCATTGGTATTCTCCTGCCTCAGAAGGTCTGGTATTACCCATAGATCTCCTCTTTTACTCTACATTCTTGAGAAGTTACCATGATTAGTCGAAATTATTTTATGCGTGCTATTTAACTTGCAGGCGACATTTTGTCGCGTAGTTTTAAAAAACGCTGATATCTCGATTGCGAAATAGCACTATTTTCTGTAGCTAGTCTAATGGCGCAGCCTTTATCGTTAACATGGCGGCAGTTATGAAATTGGCAGTGTTCAATCAGCGGTTGAAATTCGCGAAATCCCCAGGCCAGTTGTGATTCGGTTAATCCGGCTAAACCAAAAATAGCTACGCCGGGGCTGTCTATTAACGCGCCGCCGTCCGGTAAATGATATAACGTGGCGGCGGTGGTAGTATGCCGACCATGACGGGTGGTTGCGGAAACAGTATTGGTTTTTAATTCCTTGTCGGGGATCAGGGCGTTAGTTAACGAAGATTTACCAACCCCGGACTGGCCGGTAAAAATGCTGACATGGTTGCGCAGAGCTTGCTTTAATTCATTGATACCTGCGTTTTTGGAGGCGCTCACTCTGTGCAGACGGTAACCCAGGGATTGATAGTATTGCAATTCCTGTTCAACTGATTCTGGCCGGTCCAGGTCAGTCTTGTTGAAAACCAGCACTGCTTCGATATTGCGGTTTTCACAGATTGCCAGGTATTGATCGATCAATAGAAAATCACATGTCGGCTCGACCGCAAATACTACAAAGATATTGTCGATGTTAGCGGCTACCGGTCGTGTTTTTCCATTGCGGCTGGGACGCGTCAGCAGCGAACGTCTGGGAAGTATTTCTTCGATACGGCCCTGATCAACTGACGCCTGAGCAAATAGAACTTTGTCGCCGACAGCTACTGTTTCCAGTTTACGCCGGGTTTGGCAAAGAAAAATCCGCTGGTTTGCTTCAACGGCAATTCCCTTGCCCAAATGTGAAACAACTCGCCCTTCCAGTAGAACTTCCATTACGCAGATTGCATTTTTTCCTCAATATGGGCAATACGAATCGCAGCCGGCGGGTGACTGTAATGGAATGCTGAATACAGTGGGTCCGGCGTCAGTGTGCTGGCGTTTTCTTCATACAGTTTCACCAGGCCGCTGATCATTTTGTCAGCTTTGGCGTTACGGGTGGCAAATTCATCCGCTTCAAATTCAAATTTACGCTGAAAATAAGCGCTGATCGGTTGCATAAAAATAGTAAATACTGGTGATACCAGCATGAATAACAACAGTGCCGCTGCATTGGATTGAATATCGACGCCTAATCCAGTAAAGAACCAGTCCTGGGTAATCAGCCAGCCCAATATCGCAAAGCTGATTAAGGTCATGACCGATGACGCGATCAGCATTTTAATCACATGTTTGCATTTAAAGTGGCCGAGTTCATGCGCCAATACCGCTTCCAGTTCTTCTTCATCCAAAGATTCGACCAAGGTATCGAAAAAGACGATGCGTTTGTTATTGCCCATGCCGGTAAAATAAGCGTTACCATGACCTGAACGGCGCGAACCGTCCATGATAAAAATACCTTTGCTGTTAAAACCACAACGTTCCAGTAATGCTTGTATGCGGTTTTTTAATGAGCCTTCTTCCATCGGGGTAAATTTATTAAACAATGGGGCGATCACGGTAGGAAACAACCAGCTCATCAACAAGGAAAAACTCATCAGAATAGCCCAGGCATAAAGCCACCATAATGAGCCGATGCTGTCCATTACCCATAAAATCAACGCCAGAATAGGCATGCCGATGACCAGTACTAATGTGATGGAAAGTAGCTGGTCTTTAAAAAACTGGGGCATCGTATTTTTGTTAAAACCGTATTTTTCTTCGATCACAAAGGTCTGATACAGACTGGTAGGTATTTCAATCACTGTCATAAACAGAAAAATACTGGCAACAGCGGTCAGGTCGGTGACTAAAGGTGAAAAATCAAAATCTAACCAGAGTTTAAACGCAAGATTGATGCCGCCGCCTAATGTCAGCAGCAATAGCATAACGATCCCGATAACGCTGTCGATATCGCCTAGTTTGCCTTTTTCAATGGTGTAATCAGCGGCTTTTTGATGAGCAGATAATGAAACACTGTTTCTGAAAGCAGATGGCACTGTATCACGATGGTTTAATACATACGATTTCTGGCGCATGGATAACCAAAACTGAATGGCGTAGGAAATAACTAAAGCAATTAAAAAAATAACAGTAAAAGTGTGCATTTGTGTTCACAACATCATATTTAAGAATTAGCTATACAGATTAGCCAATGCTACAATTTACCGCAACCTTAATAATGATGATGGAAAGGATAAATGGCTCAGGATTCTAATAATCTTATCTGGATTGACCTGGAAATGACAGGTCTGGATCCCGATAACGATCTGATTATTGAAATAGCAACGATAGTGACCGACAAAGATTTGAATATACTTGCTGAAGGCCCGGTTTTGGCTGTACATCAGTCAGATAAAGTCTTAGCGGCCATGGATGACTGGAACCAGAAACATCATGGCCAGTCCGGGCTGATTGATCGGGTCAAAGTCTCTATAATAGATGAAGATCAAGCGCAGCGACAAACGATAGAATTTTTAAAACAATGGATACCGAAAAATAAATCGCCGATATGTGGAAACAGTATTTGTCAGGACAGACGGTTTTTGTATCGTTATATGCCGGAATTGGAAAGCTATTTTCACTATCGTAATCTGGATGTTTCCGCATTAAAAGAGTTGGCTGCGCGCTGGGCGCCGGAATTACAAAAAGGTTTTAAAAAGAAGTCAACACACAAAGCATTGGACGATATTATCGAATCGATTGACGAGCTTAAATATTACCGGGAACATTTTATTAAATACTGATATGAATCATTTGATCGCAGTTGCTTTTGGTGGCGCTTTAGGAGCGGCTTTACGTTTTCTGGTATCCAATGGGGTTTACCAATGGTTGGGGCGTAGCTTTCCGTACGGAACATTAAGCGTCAATATCATAGGATCTTTTCTGATTGGGTTGATGACTGAGGCGTTGATTTTGCAGCGTATTGCCATCACAATGGAATATCGTGCCGCCGTTCTGGTCGGTGTATTTGGATCATTCACCACGTTTTCCACCTTTTCGCTGGAAACCCTGTATCTGATTGAGCAAGGGAATATACTGAAGGCATCATTAAATGTTCTGATTAGCGTTTTTGCCTGTCTCTGTGCGGTGTGGCTGGGTTTATTATTAGGTAGAACCCTGTTTTTGTATTCAGGTGGCGTGGTTCGCTGGATGGGGTGGATATTTCCTTATGCTTTGGTATTGGTTAATGCCGTTGGTGCGTTCATCATCGGTATTGTCAGTACCATCCTTATTCAGAAAATTGATATTTCCATGGAATATCGTGCCGCACTGGTGACGATAATGGTTGGCATATTTATTACCTTATCCAGTTTATATCTGATTTTGTATTTGATAGAAAGTGGTCATACCTTTGAATCACATTTAAGCGCTATGCTGGGAATTTTTATGAGTAACGTGGCGGTTTGCGGTTTGGCCTTATGGATTGGATTAATGGTGGGGAAACACATATGAGCAAAGAGGTAACCATTGTCAGAATTTATATTCTGGAAGGACATGATCAGATGAATCAGGTTCTCGATATATTGCATGACGAAGAAGGGATTCATGGCACTACCGTCATTCGAGGCATTGCCGGTTTTGGAGAAAGTAAAGAAGTTCATACTTCATCATTACTGAATTTGTCATTGGAACTGCCGTTGATTGTTGAGTTTTACGACGAAACAGAAAAAGCGTTGCAGGCGATAGAAAAAATTAAATGCAGACTGCCTTTAAAGCATATCATCAGTTGGCCGGCGACAGCGCATATACACTGACTGTCAAGCAACAAATCTCACAAAGCAAAAAACTATTTTTTAATCATAAGTAAAGGTAATCATTTAATATGTTAGACCCCCGTTTATTCAGAACTGATATCGAGCTTGTCAAACAGCAGTTAAAACGACGTGCTATAGACTTTGATTCAGCCGCCTATGAAGAACTGGAAAGTAGACGCAAAAATATCCAGGTGAAAACCCAGGATTTACAAAACGAACGTAATACCCGATCAAAAGCCATTGGTCAAGCCAAGGCCAAAGGGGAAGATATACAGCCGTTACTGGATCAAGTGCAACATTTGGGTGACGAACTGAAAGCAGCGGAAAGCGAATTGTCAGACATTCAGGCAAAAATGACCACTATTCTGGAAGGTATTCCCAACTTTCTGGATGAAGTGGTACCGGAAGGCAAAACCGACGAAGACAATGTCGAAATCAGTCGTTGGGGAGATGTGCCAGAATTTTCCTTTGAGCCTAAAGACCATGTTGACCTGGGTGAAGGTCTGAAAGGCATGGATTTTGAACTGGGTGCGAAAATTGCCAGTGCTCGTTTTGTCGTGCTCAAAGGTCAGTTAGCCAGTCTGCAACGTGCGATCATTCAGTTCATGCTGAATACTCATATCAATGAGCATGGCTATAGCGAAACCTATGTGCCGTTTCTGGCCAATGCCGACAGCTTGCACGGTACCGGGCAGTTGCCAAAATTTGAAGAGGATTTGTTCAAAGTCAACAATGATCCAGATTTTTATCTGATACCCACAGCCGAAGTCCCGGTCACCAATATCGTCAGAGACGTGATTGTTGATGCTAAAGACATGCCGCTTAAATTTGTCAGCCATACCCCGTGTTTTCGCAGTGAGGCAGGCGCATACGGCAGTGACGTGCGCGGCATGATTCGTCAGCATCAGTTTGAAAAAGTCGAACTGGTACAGATCGTTAAAGCCGAAGATTCAGCGCAGGCACATGAAGAACTCACCCATCATGCTGAAAACATCCTGAAAAAACTGAACCTGCCATACCGGAAAGTATTGTTATGCTCAGGTGATACCGGTTTTTCATCATCCAAAACCTATGATCTGGAAGTCTGGCTGCCCGGGCAGAACAAATACCGGGAAATCTCCTCCTGCAGTAACTTTAAAGACTTTCAGGCGCGCAGATTACAGGCACGCTGGAGAAATCCCGAAACCGGTAAACCCGAACTGGTACATACCCTAAACGGCTCCGGCCTGGCCGCAGGCCGAACCCTGATCGCAGTGTTGGAAAACTACCAGAACGAAGATGGCAGCATCACCATACCGGAAGCACTGCGACCGTATATGGGTGGAAAAGAAACGATTAAATAGAGATTACAAACGTAAGGCGCATGGCGCTAAAGCTTATGCATTTGTTTTCCACGCTCGAGCGCCACTGCCATTAGGTTAAGACTTTCCCGAATCGGAACCGCGACTTAAGTCGCGCTTCCGTATCTTAACTTAATAGCAGTGACGTTTCAGCGTTCTGTGTACAAATGCGCCTTATAAGCTGTTTGGGGGGTAGGTGCGGATTTATCCGCACAGTGCGAATAAATTCGCACCTATATCTTACTCACATTTTCTTACCTTAATGGCAGTGACACATTAAGTATCTGTTATACCTACAACCTGGTTCATATTTTCCCACCTTAAAAGTAATGGTTTTATGTTAAGGTACAAAAACACATAGATTGAAAAAGACACCCTGTCCATTCAACTCGAACCAGGAAAAACAATGGACCGTTTCGACAGAATATACCGCTTGCACGGACTACTCAGTAACCGACGACTCCCCATTCCACTCAAAGAAATCATGGAACAACTGGAATGTTCCAAATCCACTGCTGACCGTACCATAGAAGATTTACGGGATTACCTTAATGCACCCCTGGAATATAAACGGAGTGATAACGGTTACTTCTATAACCAGCAAACTTCCGTTAAACCTTATGAACTGCCTGGCTTGTGGTTCAGCGCCGAAGAATTACACGGTTTACTGATCTGTCAGCAAATACTACAAAACATCAGCCCCGGTATACTGAGCGAACAGATCGAAAGCCTGCAGGAACGAATCAATATCATGCTTAACCGGGAAAACACTCCGCAACCGGTCGTTGCCGATAAAATTTATTTTGCTACTGTCGGCAGACGTCTAAAGGATGACAATCATTTCAAACGGATTGCAACAGCCCTGTTCAGCAACAAACAAATGCGTATTCAATATCAAGCAAGAGGAGGTGACGGCGAACATACAGAACGGATCATATCACCACAAAAATTGATTTATCACCGCGATAACTGGTATCTCGCCGCCCACTGCCATTACCGTAATGAACTCCGCATGTTTTCGATTGACAGCGTCCACTCAACACAAATACTGGAAAAAAGCGCCCAGCAAATTGCAGACGAATACCTTCAGGATTTTCTCTATGCCTCATACGGAATCTTTACCGGAAAAGCCAAACATACCGCCGTACTGGAATTCAGCAAAACCCGCGCCATGTGGGTGGCAGACGAGCATTGGCATCCCCAGCAACAGGGAGAATGGTTGGAAAACGGCCACTATCAACTCAGCATTCCATTCAGTGACAGCCGGGAATTGATTATGGATATACTCAAACATGGTGCAGAAGTAAAGGTAATCGCCCCAAAGTTTTTACAAAATGCCGTAAAGCAACAGATTATAGCCATGCGAAAAAATTATCCGGATTGATGAAAAATAAATTGCCACTGCCTCACGAAATGAGGCACCACTTATGGATAATAAATTTGAAACAAAATCCCTTCTAAAGGAAACGGATTATATAAGCAGGTGTAGAAAATGACAAAACCGTTGTATTACCAATATTGGGGTAAAGCTGATGAGCCTCTGAAAGTAGCGTATTGTTCAGGGATTGATAAACAAATAATTTTTAAAGATTTTAAAAAACAAATTGCCAGTCGGTTGGGAAGGTTAGAGAGTGAATTACAGACGGCTGATTTAGACAAAATAGCAAAGAAAGAAAAGTGGCAATATAAGCAGACGGATTATGCTTGTCATCACTTGTTACCTTATCATTCTTTAGATGTGGCGGCGGTGAGCTATTTGCTTATGTCGCCAGACAAACTACTATGTAAAAGACTGGCAGATCAACTGCAAGTTAAAAGCGAATGGTTAAGAGATTTTTTTGTATTCTGCCTGGCATTACATGACTTGGGTAAATTTTCTCGGTCATTCCAGGGGGTAAGACAGGATTTGTCGTCTGATTTAGTAAAAGCAAACTCAAGAATGCGTTACGGTGTAGAACGTCATGATAGTTTAGGTTTTTGCTTATGGCGAGATACCCTTCAAGCGACTTTAACGGAGCAACTTAACTTTTCTGATTTTGAGCCTAAAGAAATCAGAACATGGTTTAAATATTACGAACCTTGGATGGAAATTGTAACAGGACATCACGGAATTCCCCCCAAAAAAAAGCTTAATGAGCGGTTAAGTAATTTTTTTCAGATAGAAGATGAGCAGGCAGCCCTAGCCTATACTCAAGATATATTCAATCTCTTTTTAAAGGATTTTGATTTTCGCCCTTTGTTAGACAAAGAACTCAAAAAACGCTTACAAGCAGTATCATGGCAATTAGCAGGCGTTGCAGTATTAGCCGACTGGACGGGGTCAAACCAAGATTATTTTAACTATGTCAGTAAACAGCAAGATTTAAATGATTATTGGCAGAAAATAGCCTTACCTAGCGCCGAAAAGGCAATAGGTAAATTACCTGAGGCAATGAAAACAGCCTCATTCACTAGCATAAAAAACCTTTTCCCTTTTATTGAGCAACCCACACCATTACAAAAATATGCCATCAAAGAACCGCTTTCAGAAAAGCCACAGCTATTCATTTTAGAAGATGTGACGGGGGCGGGTAAAACAGAAGCCGCTTTAACCTTGGTGCATCGTTTGATGGATAAAGGTTTAGCTAATGGTTTATATGTTGCTTTGCCAACCATGGCAACAGCCAACGCGATGTATCAACGCTTGGGTAAGGTATACAGCAAGTTTTATCAGGCTAATGATAACCAGCCGTCATTAATTTTGGCGCATGGCGCAAGGCAATTATCGGAAAGCTTTAGAGAATCATTAATCTTGTCTAAGCAATCATTCCAGGATGCTGATTATCAAACAGGAAAAAACGAAGAAGACCAAGAATTAAGCGCCACAGCTTATTGTAATGCTTGGCTGGCCGATAGTCGTAAAAAAGCCTTATTGGCTGATGTAGGTGTGGGGACTTTAGATCAGGCCTTACTGGCTGTGTTACCTGCCAGACATCAATCCTTGCGATTATTAGGATTAGGCCGAAAGTTTCTACTGGTTGATGAAGTCCACGCTTATGATGGCTATATGCAGAAATTACTCAATGCTCTACTGGAAGTACATGCGCGCCAAGGAGGCAGTGTTATTTTATTATCTGCCACCTTACCGCAAGCTATGCGTGAATCATTAGTTTCTGCATTTCATCAGGGCTTAGGAGATGAACCGCCCAAATTAGAAAAGGAAAATGAGTATCCGCTTGCCACTCACACTCCAGCCGTCAATGAAATAGAGCAAGCCATTGATACCCGAGAAGAAGTCAAGAGAACGGTATTGGTTGAACGCCTGGATAGCGAACAAGCCGTGTTAGATACAATAAAACAGGTGGCTAAAGCAGGACACTGTATTTGTTGGATTCGTAACACGGTTAAATTCGCACGACAAGCCTATCAAGATTTATTAGATGCCGGAATAGATTCCACCCAATTAAGTTTATTTCATAGTCGCTTTGCTATGGGCGACCGGCAGACCATAGAAACACAAACCTTAGAACGGTTTGGTCATAACTCAACGTCGACTCAACGCAAAGGACAAGTACTTATTGCTACACAAGTGGTTGAACAGTCATTGGATTTAGACTTTGATTATATGGTTACCGATCTTGCACCGATTGATCTTGTTATTCAAAGAGCGGGACGATTACAACGACATGTGCGCGATAATCAAGGCAATCGACTGACTGAAAAAAATACAAAAGACCAACGAGGCACACCTCTATTATATGTGTACTCACCCGATCCCGTAGACGATGCAGATAAAGATTGGCTAAAACCAGATCATGCAGGTACACAAGCTGTTTATCCACATGTAGGACAATTATGGTTAACGGCAAAACAATTGCTCTCCAAACAAAAAAATCAATTCACCATGCCGCAAGATGCAAGAGACCTTATTGATAGTGTGTACTCATATGAAGCGGAAGAAAACATACCGCCTGAACTACTCGAAGCTTCCTATGATGCGGAAGGTAAAGTTCTGGTGCAAAAAAGTATGGCGGATTTAAATGTGCTTAAATTGAGTAAAGGCTACACCTATTCAAGTGGTGATTGGGATGAAGAAACAAAAATCCCTACACGACTCACAGAGCAAGAAACTATTTCTGTGGCTTTAGCTGTATGGGAAGACGATAAATTAAAACCTTATATTGCCAACCAGCAATATGCGTGGGCATTAAGCACCATTAAATTGCCTGAATATGAGTGGGAAAAAGCACAGCGAGCGATTCCAGAAAAACTAAAGCCTTTAATTGAAAACCTGAAAGAAGAAAACAAAGCGTTATGTTGGTTAGAGATTTTTCCGCTTACCAGCGAAACGAAGGTTTATTACACAGCTAAAGATGGTTTTGTAGGAAAAATGTAGGATGGGCAAAGGCTTTTTCGTGCCCATCAAAGCTTAAACGTGTTGTCTGATGGGCGCACTATCGCTTTGCCCATCCTATTTTTTATTATATTTGGAGAAAAGATGAACTTGATTACCACACCTTGGATTCCAGTTATTTACCAAGATGGAACACAAGGACTTATCACACCGTGGCAAATTGCCGAAACAGATAACCCTGTAATTGAAATCAATGCCCCTAGAGCTGATTTTCAAGGTGCGTTATACCAATTTCTAATTGGCTTATTGCAGACCCGTTTTGCACCAGAAGATGAAGAGGAATGGCTTGTATATTGGGAAGACCTACCCACACAGGATGAACTAAAAGAAAGCCTTGAGAAGCTTGAGTTTGCCTTTGAATTAGATAACCCTGACGGTGTGGCTTTTTTACAAGATTATGATTTACCCGAAGGCGAAACTAAGCAAATTTCAGCCTTATTAATTGAAGCCCCAGGTGGCAATGCGATAAAAAACAATTCAGACCACTTTATAAAAAGAGATCAAGCGAATCGGCTTTGCCCTAACTGTACTGCAACGGCTCTTTTTACTTTACAAGCCAATGCACCCTCAGGTGGTGTTGGACATCGAGTGAGCTTACGTGGCGGAGGCCCTCTCACCACATTAATTTTACCTGAAAACAAATCCATTCCCTTGTGGCAAAAACTTTGGGTGAATGTTCTTAATCAAGAAAAAATGGAATTAGCTGAAACTATTGATGCCCGTGTTCTACCTTGGTTAAGTAAAACACGACTATCAGATAAAAGCGGTGTTATTACAACGCCAGAAAACACGCACCCTTTACAGCAATACTGGGGGATGCCCAGACGGATTCGATTAACGACAAAAATAGAAAATGATGTATGTGACCTTTGTGGTTGTCAGTCCGAACAGTTATATACAGAATACATTACCAAAAACTATGGCGTTAATTACGATGGCGCATGGGTGCACCCGCTAACACCTTATCGTTTCGAAATAAAAAAGAAAGAATTACCGCTGTCACTTAAAGGTCAACAAGGTGGCCTAGGTTATCGTCATTGGCTAGGCATGGCTTTACAGGATTCAGAAAATGGTGATAAAGCAGCCTCTATCGTGCAATTTTATAATGAGGAACGAGGGCGAGATTTTGATATATATTCAGCCTCATTATGGTGTTTTGGCTATGACATGGACAACATGAAAGCACGATGCTGGTATGAATCACACTTTCCTGTTTTTTATCTGGATGAAAAACAAAAAAACAACCTGATGGACTGGGGTGCCGAGCTCATTAATTCAGCACGCGAAGTGGTTAAACTGTTACGCACACAGGTTAAGGAAGCCTGGTTTCGTCGCCCTAAAGACGTTAAAGGGGATATGTCTTATATTGATGTCCAGTTTTGGCAAGCCACCGAAGCCGATTTTTACAAAATACTGAAACAACTTGCTGAGTTACCGGGCGAAACAGGCATGGCACCCGCAGAAGTTTATCAAGTATGGTTTAAGACATTAGAAAGACAGATGTTTCAGGTTTTTGAAACAGCAACGCTGGAATCAACACCTGAAGACCTCGATTTAAAACGCATTATTTACGCACAAAATGAATTACGAAAGAAATTCTACAGTAATAAAACTATCAAAAACCTTAAAGTAAAAGCACTGCAAGAGGAGACTGAAAAATGAGTCAATATCGTTTTTTAGAATATGAAGAAATCCAAGCGATAAGAAAATGGCATGATGAGTGGTTAGGTGACAATCGTAGCGACCGCGCGCGATTACGTCGTTCTGAAAGCCCAGAAGATATTTTACTAACAGAAGCTTTTTCTCACTTTCTGCAAAAAATGCCTGACCCAGATAAATGGCGCAAAGATATACTGACTAGCGCAAGCATTGCAGGCGCATTATCTCAGGTAAAAGCCGACATACAGAATAATAGCAGGATACACAATAAAAAAGACAGTGATGAAGCTAAAAGAATGGCCAGTTTTGCTGAGCAGTTGGCAACGCCTTTTGATGGCAAAAGCAAGGCTCCGATGAGCGAATTACGCTTTCAACAATTACAAAAAAGCACTAGCCTTGAAGATTTTTATCGACGCATTATTAGAGCTATTCGTCTTTTAAACGGTCAAGTCAATATTATATCGTTGGCAAATGACATTATTCATTGGCATAAAGAATTTGAACATCCATCTAGCCGTTCACCTGCTAATCGCCTAGCCGTACGCTGGGCAACGGATTATTTCACTACATACGCTAAAAACTAATCAAGGAGAAACAACATGAGTCGTTTTATTCAATTACACTTATTAACTGCCTATCCCCCTGCTAATTTAAACCGTGATGATATGGGTAGTCCTAAAACTGCAAAAATGGGTGGCTATGACCGTTTACGGGTTTCTTCGCAATGTTTAAAAAGAACTTGGCGTACATCAGAAAGTTTTGAACAAGCATTAGAAGGCCATATTGGCACGCGTACCAAAGAGATGGGTTTAAAAGCGTATCAACAAATGATTAGCAAAGGTGTTGCACAT
The DNA here is from genome assembly GCA_964474415.1 of uncultured Methylomarinum sp. Taxonomy (GTDB): domain Bacteria; phylum Pseudomonadota; class Gammaproteobacteria; order Methylococcales; family Methylomonadaceae; genus Methylomarinum. The sequence goes on from CAYYSO010000007.1 coordinate 37,016, forward strand.
AAAAAAGCATTCGAATGGGTACAACCTATTGCGAGTGTTTTTGGCAAACTAAAACAACTGCCCAAAAAAGACAAAGAGAAATTAAAGGAACTGCCTGCTGATAGTGCCGAACGTATCAAGAAAGAATTAATTGAACTTGAAATAGAACAACTAGCTTTTTTTGACACGCAAGAAGAGCAAGATATATTAAATCTTGCAGATAAAATTGCTGAACGAGAAGAAGAAGCGAGTAAAGAAGAATTAAACTTATTACGAAAAAAAGTCACCGATGTTGACATTGCCCTATTTGGTCGCATGTTAGCCTCAAGCCCAGCCTATAATATTGAAGCCGCCTGCCAGGTCGCTCATGCCATCAGTGTTCATCCTATAGTGATTGAAGATGATTACTTTACTGCGGTTGATGATTTAAATGATGGACAAGACGACGCAGGTGCTGCACATATCGGCGAAACACGTTTTGCCGCCGGTTTATTTTATTCCTACATTTGCATTAATCGTGAATTATTAATCGATAATTTAGGCGGCGATGTAGCCTTAGCCAATAAAGCCATTCGCGCATTAACCGAAGCCGCCGTTAAAGTCGCGCCAGAAGGCAAACAAAACAGCTTTGCTTCGCGCGCTTATGCCTCTTATGTTTTAGCCGAAAAAGGCAACCAACAACCTCGCTCTTTATCAGTTGCCTATTTAAAACCGATTATTGATCGTGAGAATAAAGATTTTATTACAGATTCCATTACGGCCTTAGTCACTCAAAAAGACAATTTTGATAAAGTTTATGGTGACTGTGCAGACAACCGTTGCGAATTGAACGTGACCGCCCCAGAAAGTAAAACATTGCTAGAGTTACTGGATTTTGTTAGCCAATAAGGAGAAAAGCATGAATTATCTTGTATTTCGACTTTATGGACCAATGGCAAGCTGGGGAGAGATAGCCGTGGGTGAAGACCGCCATACCGCCAATTACCCCAGCAAATCCGCTATCATTGGTTTGTTAGGTGCGGCATTAGGTATTAAACGTGACGATGAAGAAAACCAAAATCAATTACAGGTAGGCTATTCACTCGCTGTTGAAGTGTTTTCTACCGGGAATTTATTACGGGACTACCACACCACGCAGGTACCTAACTCAACAGGAAAGCTTAACTATCGTACTCGACGTGATGAAATAGTTTTAGGTAAAAAACAACTGGGAACCATATTATCCAGTCGAGAATATCGGTGTGATGCATTAGCCTTGGTTGCTATACGGGCTTTAGAGTCTGCGCCTTATTCATTGGCTGATATTAAGAAACACCTTTTGCAACCTAAGTTCCATTTATACTTGGGGAGAAAATCCTGTCCATTAGCGGCACCGCTAGCCCCTCAGCTTATCGAGCAAGCTAATTATTATGCTGCATTAAAAGCCTATCAACATAAGCCAATGTTACCCACTTATAAAGAAGATAACGGTGGGCTATCAAAACGAGATTCTGATTGGCTAG
>CAYYSO010000008.1:0-36179 GCA_964474415.1 uncultured Methylomarinum sp.
CTGGTAGCCGTGCTGCTACGCATGGTGGCTTGATGAGTTTTTAGGAAACTTCAGTGGATTTAATATTGGCTATGAAAAAACTAAATCAGACCAATATTCCTGGCTCTATAACTACTAAAATACATTATCTAGCAACCAAACTGAGCAACCCATGCTAATGACGATATTCCCATTAGCAACTTGTTCTAAGCCCCTTTCCAAATCTTCCTTATTACCCATCATTGTTCCAATAATTTTCTTCTGGGGAAAAATATTCCTCTTCCATTTGACCCCAAAAAAAGACTAGTCCATACTCCCCTCATGCTTACAAATTCTTTAAACCACAGATTAATGACTTGGCACTGGCTACGACGTGTATTGCCGACGGGTGAATCTGTGTGTTTTAAAAGTGATTAAATGATATAAGCGTTTATTTCGAATTTAATTTTAAAAAAGGCCGCAGATTTATCCGAATCTGCGGCCTTTTTTTTTCGCCTGGAGAAAATAATGGGGTTTAGTTTAAAAAAAGTCGTCCCTTGGGGGCGTTCCTTTGATGAGTATTGTGCCATGTTCACATTGAGCGAACTGGATTTAAAAAATCAATTGTGGGTGTCGGTGATGGCCCGGCTTCCTTTAATGCTGTATTAACAGAACAAGGTGGCAATATTATTTCTGTCGATCCGGTTTACGCATTTAATAGTGAACAAATTCGTCAACGTATTGATGCCATTTTTAACGATATGGAGATACAAGTCGCAGCTAATGCCACCAATTTGCGATTGGATAAATTCGGTTCTGCTAAAGCATTGGGACAAGTGCGTATGCAGGCAATGAATCGATTTTTACAGGACTATGAAAAGGGCAAACGACAAGGCCGTTTTCTGAATGTCGAGTTACCGGTTCTGCCATTTAGCGAAGGTCAATTTGATCTAGCTCTGTGTTCGCATTTGCTGTTTTTATACAGCAAACAGTTAGGGCTTGAATTTCATGTTGAGGCTGTTCTGGAATTGTGCCGAGTTGCAAAGGAAGTGCGTATTTTCCCGTTGCTAGATTTATCACACCGGTACTCAGCGCATCTTGAGCCCGTCATGCAGGTTTTGGTGCAAGCTGGTTGTAGAGTAACCGTTGAAGTCGTTGATTACGAATTTCAAATTGGCGCTAACCAGATGTTACGGATAAAAACCAATATTTAATCGCTATCTTCAAAGGACAACGCTTATCTGGATTTTGTTCAGGGTTCACTAGGATTATTGATAATATTCGATCATCCATTTGCGAACAGAGCTGTTCTGGAGATTATATTGGGGGGCAAAAGTGACAGTAACTATTAAAAAGAAACCTCCAAACCCACAACAACCCGATCATTCTTATCAAACTGCCCGAACACACCCTGCCGGTCACCGTAAAAAACATCTGCACCTAACCAGGTTTTGATATTGTCCTGCCATTCGTAACTGATTTTTGGCCGAATGATACCGTCCCCATTATTGGTATTGGCGATGACCAACACTTCGGCGATCAGAGTGTCATACATAAAGTTGCGGCGTATTAATCCGGTTATAGTTGTATCCAGTCTATCCCGAGTTGTCTTATCCGCATCATTAATGACCCAGCTTTGTATCAATTGTCCACTTAGTAATACATCCCAGGGCGCGTTCCAGTCCAGCCCCAACACATAATAAAGTTCCGGGCTTTTGACTACGCCCTGATTTTGCAACGGATTTTTGCCAATAAAATAATGCTCGGAAAAATATCCCACTTCACCACGCACCACCCAATCAGAAAAAGCATTACTGAAAGTTGTGCCAAACACGTGTGTGCGTTCGTATTCAGGAGTTATGGTGACAACAGGATTACCACCAGCCATTGATAAGCTTTGCCTGAATACTGGCAGGTTGTTGTATTGATACAGATAGTTAAAGGTAATATCCCAGCCATGCCAAAATGTCGTAGCGCGTAGGCCGACATCAGAATCCAACAGTACATTATTGGGCTGTCTTGCCTTTTCAATGTCTACCTGCACACCTGGCGGTGCAGGCGGCACCAGTTCCAGTGAGGTAAAGGCATAGGTTGCACTTTGTTCTGGCAAGGCATGATAGGTTTGGTCTGGAATCCAGAAAAATTGTAAATCCCAATCAGCAATGGTGTGTTCTATATTTGCTGTCCATAATGGAATACGGGAATTGTCAAAATCATCCAGAATGAATTCCCGAAATGATTGTGGATTGACAATATCCAGCACATGCAATCCGTCTGCCTTACCCCAGACAATCTGCTGTTTGCCCAGAGTCAGGAAGGTGTCCCCGATATCACCTTGTAGATACAGTTCGCGCAACTCCAGTTCCAGCACTTCGTTCAGCTGGACTGGTTTGCTGTACTCGTTATAGCTGCTGCGATTAATGTCATCAATTTGCATCCCATCAATTGCTTCCACCCGCACCCTGAAAGAGGATTTAATTTGCCAGCCACTTTTAAAACTGGCATCAAGTTCTGGTAGCAGGGTTAAATTGAGTGACTGGCTGTCGCCGTCATGTGTATTGACCATCCATTGCGCAGTTGCGGTGATAGAACTGTCTAATTCCACTGCTTCTGTTGCCGATTGCCATAAGCCGAACAAACAACAGCAATATATTTTATGTAAATTCAAGATCTCTTCCTTTAAAAAGAGCTCATGCTTTCATGTAGGAGCACCGCCCTCGGCGCGATTTGGCTGCTGTAATACATAGGTATAAATCGACCCGAAGGTTGTCCCCCTACAGTTACACAATATCTATAGACCACGTTTCAGAGCACTCTGGGTAAAGACTCTATCGCTAACAGCATCACTATAGTCAACTTCAGAAAAGGTAAAGGCAGTATGATGCCCGGTTTTATGGTTCTCAACGTCAATTTTATGCGCTGTCCAGATCCCCTGGACCTTAGAGATATCTCTAAAATAAGTTGTTTTTAAAAGCTTGTTTTGTAGATCCCAAAACCGACTCCTGCGTACAATCCAGATAGTGTCATCGACACAATTCTCACGCCGTAAATGTCCCAGTTCTTCAGCCGTTTCATCATCGACTGCTGTCTCTTCTACAAGATAACAATGGAACCCATCCACCTCACCTTCGCCTATTGTTTTTCTTGTGTAATCCTTAATGGATACACGCGTTTCTAACTTTATATCTTCATAGCTAAAGTCTGTTCCTAAAAAATAATCACCACGGTCTGATGCTGAAATACGGCGAACCTTACGCATCGCAGGTAAATACAACCACTGGTCATCCTCTTTTTCTTTATCGGCATAATCGTAGGTAAGAAAGGCAGTATCTTTGATGTTTTTAGGTTTTAGATAAAAAATCGCGGTGCGTTTGTCATCCCCATAATATTTTCGAAAAGCGCGCGTTTCCCGAATACGTACTTTGCCATGTCGATCTGTCATCTCCATCTTTAAATTTCTAGCGACGGCTATGCCTTCATCGCGTGCGTTTATTTTCTGAGCTATAGTGTCTCCTGATAGTAACTCTGCGCTCATTGCTTTGCTAAAAACGACGGGTAAACATGCCATCATCACTAGGGTTATCAATTTTATAGTTTTCATGAGTTCTCCTTATTATTGTTTTACCAGGTCAGAAGCATTGATATTCACTCGCTTGGATGGGTAACCTAAAAAGGCCGGTTTTAGATGTTTTATTAGAGCAGGCAATACCGTCATGCTGGAAATAAAACTGATAAGCACTGAAAAAGCGATCAACATGCCTAGTTTTGACAACGGGGGTACATAACTCAGTCCCAAAATCCCAAAGCCAATGAACACCGCAAAAAAACTGAACAACAAGGCTCGCCCTGTCGAGGGATATAGCTGACGTAGTGCGATCTCAGGTTCAAGCCCCTGTTCGGTGATTAATAATTTGATTCTATCTAAAGTGTGTATGGAAAAATCAATACCTATGCCTAATGCGATGGCTGCTGTCATAGACGTACCCACTGCCAGGGTTATCCCAATCGTCCCCATAAAGGCAAACACTGATAAGCAACCCAGCAAAACCGGGATAACGGCTAAGGCGCCGCCATAGACTGAACGCAGACTAATACAGACAAGGACCCAAACTAATGTAAGTGAAATTATGATACTTTTGTATTGTGTCCCGAGTAGGGTATCCAACCAATGGTAATCAACATTGACACGCCCAGATAGTGTGGCTTTAATATCACAGTTGTTAAAAACTTCATCAAGATACTTTTGAGTCGATTCCACCACGACCTTATCTTGCTGATAACGTGCCGAGTCCATTCGTGTCCTGACTAACGCCATTCGATAGTCATAATCAATTTCTTCTTCAAAATCGGTGGGGTCACCACTGGCTGAATAGAGCAGAAAATACTGTGAAATTAAATCTTCATTATCTGGAATCACATAAGCAGATGGCTTGTTTTCATTTAATGAGCGGTTCATCTGCTTGATGTAATCTACAATGGATGTACTGCCATTAACATGAGGTAACGTTGTTAAAAAAGCCTGTAAGGCTTCAATACGATGTAGGTTTTCAGGTTTAAAAAGATCCTCATTATTGGGTGTTTCTATGACGATATCCAAGGTGTTTGAGCCATCCAGCGTTTCATTGATTGTTGTATCAGCCAAAAAAATGGGCTCCGACGTGCGGAAATTCTCCACCCAGGATTCATTCACTTCTAACTTGAGAGCCCCATCAATCCCAGAATACAGACTATAACCGCCAACCCTAGTACCTTTCCTGTATTGCCGAGTACCCAGCCACCGAAGCGATTCATTATTTTGCTGAAGACATCCTGTTGTAAGCTCTGCCCACTCGATTTAAAAGCTGAACTCTGAACAGGTTTTAGTAAAACTAATGCTGCGGGGACAAAAGTCAGCGAGAACAAACCCGCTACGCCTAAGCCGATCAATGAGAACAAACCATATCCCTGCATAGGCGGCATAAATGATGAAACGGCTATACCCAAAAAACCAACCATGGAGGTCAATGTCGTAATGAGCACGGGTCGCCACATCAAAACCATGGTGCGTATTACCAAGTCGCGCTGACACTGCTTGGGGTTATTAGCCAGTTCTTCATAATATTGGCTAAGCACATGGATAGAGTCTGCAACGGCAACACCAACTAATAATATAGGCATGCTAGTCGTGATGACATAAACGGGAACTCCTGCGGCAGCCATAAGGCCAACAGCTGATGCAACTGCTGATAAAATAATCACGCCGGGAATCAATACACCTCGCCAGGTACGAAACGAAAGCAAACAGAGTAAAGTGATAATCACCACTGAAATGGGGACTAAACGCGCCGAATCCGCATTAATATAAGTCACCAGATAACCTGAAACAGCGCCATCTCCCGCCAAATGAATTTCTTCGCCATTATTAATGGGTGCATGTTTAATTAATTCCAATAGTTCTTCATAGACCTTAGGTCCATCCTCATTATTAAACATCTCTGTCACAATCAATGTCGCTGAACCATCGCGAGCCACTAGACTGCCCAGGTAAAGCGGGAAGTCCATAACGGCGGCATGAACTTTGTCTGCGTCATCTTGTGTTGCAGGTAGGGTTTCAAAAAATGCTTCAACCACCATACCTTCTTCATTACCGGTAATATTATCCTCGGTGGCAAGGCTCACCACCCGATCTCGATTAACCTCTGGCATCTTCATGACTTCATCGGTTAACCACTGGACCAGTTGTAATGACTGAGGGTTAAACACGCCGTGTTCCCCCTTATTGATCACTGCAATCACCATAGGATCTTTTAAACCAAAGACCTCCTCTACCTGATCGCGGTAAAGCAATGCAGGATCATCAGGGGGCAGAAATGATTCCGCTCTAGAATCAATTGTCAGCGTCGGGATAAATACTGCGGTAGCTATGATAATTAGAAAAGTCAGGGTAATAATCGTTTTAGGCTTCGCTGTGACTGCAGTAAAAAATCGATATGCCAATGAATGGTTAGTTTGCATGGCTCACCTCCTGTTCAGGTACCGCCATACCGCGTTGAACGGCAGGTCTTTGTTTAAGTTGTTGTAACCAGCGAGTAAGATTGGGATACTCAGCTAATTTTTGCTCCTGTGTAATAACCGCAGGTAAAGCGGTTATATCGGCAATGCTGTAACTTGTTCCGGCCAAAAACTCCTGTTCAGCGAGTCGCTGATCAAAGTATCGATACAGCTCATGTACACGCTGTCTTAACTGTTCTGCAGCCTGTTCTTGTTTGGGTTCACTGCGATGCTGTAAATAAAATGTACTAAATAACACTGAACCTATATCTACCGCATGAAAATGCATCCATTCATAAACTCTGGCTCTTGCCGGTAGCGATTCTGGTAGTAATAGCTGCGTTTTTTCCGCCAGGTATTGCAAGATGGCAACTGATTGTGTCAGTACTAAAGGGGGAGAAGTTCCACTGTCATGATCGACTAAGACGGGAATTCTAGCACTGGGGTTTAGTCTTAAAAAATCAGCCTGGTGTTGCTCGCCTTTCGCGAGATCAACTCGATGCGCCGTATAAGCCAACCCTGTTTCCTCCAGCATGATGGAAACGCGCCGGCCATTGAAGGTGCTTTCTGTATACAACTCTATCATCGTGTGTCTCCATTATTATTTGAACCTTCAAACAAACCAACTGGTCTGTTTTAATTGACAATAGCAAAAACCAACTGGTTTGTCTATACTATTTATAAAAACTTTTGAATGAAAGCATGACAACTGAACGCAAACCCAAAGACACTCGCCTAAAAATAATTAACGCAGCCTTTAAAGAAATATACAAACATGGCTACCAAGGTATGCGCATAGATCAGGTACTGAAAAATACCGACCTAAAAAAAGGCGCTTTGTACTATCATTTTTCCAGCAAACAGGAGTTAGGCTATGCTGTATTGGATGAATACATATCAAAGAAAGGTGCTAAATTATGGATCGAACCCCTCAATAGCTTTTCCGATCCCTTACAAGGTATTCATGCTTTGTTTGTAGACGCTGAAAATGCTTGGGGTAATGAGGATTTTACTTTGGGCTGCCCGTTAAACAACTTAGCACAAGAGATGTCTCCAATTGACGAAGGGTTCAGGAAACGAATTGTGAAAATCTTTCAATATTGGAAGGCCGCACTATCAGATGTATTAAAAAAAGGCCAACAACAGGGTATCGTTGATAAGTCGATCAATACAGATGACAGCGCCATGTTCATTCTGACAATTATTGAAGGGGGATGGGGATTAACTAAAAGCCATCAAGACAAAGAGGTGTATTACTGCTGCGGCAGGGAATTAAAGCGTTATCTGGACACACTTAAAGTAAAATAAAGTGTATTGACTCAGACTTGATCTGACAGACACCTTAAAAAACGGGTAACTGTCAGATCAAGTCTGAGTCAATATAGATTATTCTATGGTTCTCAGATATGCACACTTAGCTTAGCACCTGAACACCTTGCTGAACATGCTAATAACATTGGCACATTATTGACGCGCTCAAATGACAGGCATAAAAAAAGCAGTCCAGAATTAACTGCAACTGCTTGATTAATTTTAATTAGGATGGTGGGTCGTGAGCGATTCGAACGCTCGACCATCGCATTAAAAGTGCGGTGCTCTACCGGCTGAGCTAACGACCCAACAAAGAATTACTATTATAACGATTATTTTTCTCCTGGCAACTATTTTTTAATTTTTTTGAACTTGATTAAACCGCAACCCCTACTTGTAGCGCTTCAAACCAGTCAAGAAAACGTTTAACGTCATCACCTTTAAACATTCTTCCATGCTGAGGAGCGAGAACATCTATTTCAAGCTCTCTAACCCTATTTATCCAGACTCTTTTTGCTTGATTTGAGGGCATCCATCGTTGATGAAAAAAACGCATTTTTTCAACATGTGCATCAAAATTTTCAACAAACATTGGCGCTCCCGGCGCTTCTAAAGCTGCACCAACATCGCCTGACATCAATATTTTTGCTTCAGGATCATATATATTAAAGTTTGCAGAAGCATGCATATAATGCGCGGGAATAATTTGCAACTCTACACTATCCAGCTGAATAACACCGCCATTATCTGGAATTGCAACATATTCTATGGAATTACAACCAAAATGCCTAAGAAAGCCTTCCCATAAACCAGAAGCATGCAATCTGGCATTGGGCAAAGCCTGATCCCATAGCCCTAACGATGAAATAATATCCGGATCCTGATGGGACGCAAACAAGTCCGTTATTTCTTCAACGGGCGCATGGTGCAATACTGCTGCCAACATGGGAGCAAATAGCTCTATACCGCCAGGATCAATCAGCAAACAACGCTTAGAAGTTCTTACAACATATTGATTAGTATCAATTATCTTATCTGGCTTATTAGAATCACGTCCATACATAATCCATTGATACGATCCCTCGTAAATCTTGGTCATCTTCATTTAATGCACAGCCCCTCTTTTCAAAAAATCATTGATCATCAATATGGCATTAATATTAGCTTAAGAAACTAATCAGTCAAATCAATTACACTCAATGCACTTCGACATCTTTGCACCTTGTCGTGGATAATTTGTGCAGCATGATCTACACTTTCTGCAACGGCCTGGAGGCTTTGCAAATATTCGCCCGCCTGCGAGGCTTCAATGCGGGAATTTGCTGCGATAACGCGTGCCGCTCTGGCCGGGTGCATCACTTCGCCAAGTTGTTCCTGTAATTGGGTAACATGAAGATTAAAAACTTTGCGACAATCATGCATTTTGGTGCGAGCCTGATTTAACGGCACATTCAAAGACGCGCCATAAGCAGCGTTTTTAGAGGCAACCGATACTTTCTCAAACTTTTTACATGCCCCTGCCATTCTGTATTCATTGACTGTTATTTGGTACAACTGGAATGCGTGCTCATTAATTTCATTAACCAATTTGATGGTTTCTTTAGCCAGTTCATTAATAAAATCAGTAATAGGCTGAAAGCCTTTTGCTTTTTCACCTGCCCGAAAAGCAATGGCCTTTGCATTGGCCGCGGCCAGAGAAATCTCTTTGGCAACATCCATGACCGCGCTTAGTTCAGCAGCTATAGATGCAACAGCAACAAAATGTGACTTTGTTTGATTTACACTCATATTCACTAATTTTCCTCTAGGAGTCTACCCGCTAATAGCAACTTCAAATTCATTAACTCAATATAGTATTAAATTCTATAAGCGCACCATATTGTGCTATAAATTTTGACTTTGGAGCTACCGAACAGCTTAGGAACTTTAACAAAAAATAAATTTTGATACCTACAGCTTATATCAATCCTTGCTTTTGTCCTAGCAGATAAAAGAATAATCGGCATCTTCATTGCATTCTTTAGAAAAAGAACTTATGCAACTGGAATGTAGGTTTTTTGTTTATTCTCAAAACCCAATAACAGCTTCCTACCTTACACCCAAGGATGGGTGTACTACAGAAACTACAGGAGAATTTTTCTGCCTGTAGCTCACTCCCAAACCACACGAATATAGTGAATACACCTTCTGCAACATCCATATTGCAGAAGCCTGCCCCCCTATAGCCTAAAAAACCCGGTGAATAGTTACCGATAAAACTAATCGGTCCTTCTAAATGCTGAACGTTACATTTTTTAGAAAGCCGTGCCTGATTTTATGCCAATTTTTTTTAGCATTATCGCTAATGGACAAAAACCGGTAAATGCTGATTGCAGCAGATTAGCGCCAACAAAAGCAGTAAACCATAACCAGTTCAAAGAATGCCATACAGCCAAACTTACGCTCAGCAATATGAATGTTCCGGCAATAGCCAACACCAAACGATCGATTGTCATTGCCTGCTCCTATTTTAAACGAACCACACCCATAAATTTGAGCATCATCCTTTCATAGAATGGCTCACTTATGCCTTTTCTGACTTTACGCATAAAATATTTCTCAAACCCTATTTTAGCCAAATGCACCCACTTGCCGTGATTAGACCAGGTGGTATTTCTAGGTGGAATTTGCGGCACCGCCAAAAATGCGACACCGGTGTCGCCCAGATCAGCCAGACACAATGCACTCAGACTGGGCACATCAGTGGGCTCTTTTCCAGCCAGTTCATCTCTGATATTGTGAGCCGTTGCAGTCACCATGGATTCAATCATATAACCGGTTTTAGGCGTACCGACAGGCAATGGTGTTTTTTCTACTGGAGGCAATGCCACACAAACCCCCACAGAATAAATATTTTTGAATGTCGGATTACGTTGATGCTCATCAACAATGACAAAACCACGCGGATTAATCAAACCGTCCACACCAACATTACGTACCGCATCGACACCAGTAAACGCCGGTAACATCATGGAATGTTTGAACGGTAACTGGTGTTTAGTTTTTTCCTCCCCGTTTTCATCCACTTCTGTAACAGTCATCATCCCTTCTTCAATACGGTCCACTTTTGCATTAGTGATCCATTTGATAGTTTTATCTCGCAATGCACTTTCCAGCAACCCCTTGGTGTCACCAACGCCACCCAAGCCCAAGTGCCCGATATAAGGTTCTGAAGTTACAAACGTCATCGGCACTTTGTCACGAATTTTTCTTTTCCGTAACTCTGTCTCCAGAATCATCAGATATTCATAAGCAGGCCCGAAACAGGACGCGCCCTGAACAGCGCCAATAACGATGGGACCGGGATTTTCCATGAATTTCTCCCAATCCTGCGCAGCAATCGCCGCATGGTCAACATGGCATACGGAAGAAGTATAACCTTCAGGTCCTAACCCGGGGATCTCATCAAATGCCAAACGTGGACCAGTAGCAATAATCAGATAATCATAATCAACAGAAGTATTATCGGCTAAATGAACTTTATTGTTTTCCGGATCCAGTTTAACAGCAGCCTTTTGAATGAATTCAATCCCTTTTTTCTGCATCACCGGTGCCAACTCAATCTTTAAGTCCTCCGGCTTGCGCCACTTTGGTGGAACCCAAGGGTTTGACGGGACAAAATGAAAGGTCGGCGAATCAGAGATCACAATAACATCATGATCTTTATTAACTAACTCTTTCATTTCATAAGCCATTGGCACACCGCCAATACCCGCCCCTAAGACAACAATTCTAGCCATAACACTCTCCTCATCATTATTATTCAGTTCGCTCAGTATGTTTCATCCCGACCGTTGTTGAAAGGTATTGTGAATACATTAATAATTAATAACGGGGCATCAAGAAAAATACTGAAAAGTTTTTTATAATGTTTCCCATTACTAAACAGGAATTAATAGAATATTAGAAAATTCTAAAATTATCAACCCTAATTTAACTTCCTCTGCAATTCCTTTATGTCCGCGATAATTCCTGTAATCTATGAATAAAGATATAGTCTTTAAAACGAAATCAGCCCAACAAACCGATAATATTGACTTATTTCGACATAATTTCCCGATTTTTATTGCCGATGACAATGAAATTAACTGTTTACTCCTGAAAGCTCAACTGGAAAACTGCTCTGATGACATTACAGTTGCCAGAGGCAGCAGACAGGCTCTGCATTTATTACAACAAAAAAAATATCAATTGATACTACTGGGACTGCAATTGCCATATTCCAGCGGTTTGGAATTACTTAGCCAAATTAAACAGGCTGACAGCATTAATAACAAAACCCCTATCATTGCTATCGCGACTTATACCCAGGAACATCATCGCAAGAAATTGATTGAAGCAGGATTTAACGATTGTCTGATCAGACCTATATTAGTTGAACAATTAGACAAAATACTGGATAAATGGCATTCGATTGAACCGGACAATTCAAATACTTGTATACAAAACCTTGAACGTGACATTGTATTCATTGAACAGATGTTAAAAAAAACAAACCACAACAAAGACTTGGCATTAACCTTATTTAACAAGTTATTTAAGGAATTACCCGAACAAATTGACATGATTGGATACGCATTAACATATGGAGAGACCACCCTAGCAAAAGAAATTACACACAAATTACATGGCTCGGTTAGTTTTTGTGGTTTTATCGACATACAACAAACCGCAAACCGACTTGAAACTGATTTATTAAATGATGACACTGATTCTTCTTTACTCAGCTTTCAGGATCTAAAACAGAAAATCGAGTATTTTCTAAACTTCAAAGATTCAATTTTGCAAAATTTGTAGACAACTTTCTAAATTCTTAAAAACATAAAAAAAGCCCATGCAGGGCTTTTTTTATGTCTAAATAGTAATCTGAGTCTATCTCAAATCATCCAACAATGCCTGAGCTGTTTGTTTCTGTTGGCCATTTCCTTTTTCCAGAACCTCCTCGACAATTGTTTTTGCAGACTCGATGTCTCCCATATCAATATAAGCTTTTGCCAGATCAATTTTAGTCTCAAACTCATTCATATCGGTTAAATCAGATACCCCGTCCTGTTCTTCGGAAGACCTATCTTCTACTGATAATGATGCATCATCAAAATCAAAATTGAAATCAAAATCACCTCCTTCGTTTTCCGGGGCGTTATCCTCTATAGCTTCATCTTTAATATCAGCCAATTCATTCATCGAAGAAAAATCAATTTTTTCCAAGCTCTCCTCAACATTATCGTCGATATCTGGATTTAATTTAGCCGTATCAATCTCCACTTCCTTATCAGCAGTTTTGTCACTAAAGTCAAAATCAATCGATTCAATATCTTCACCATTGTCTGACACTGCCATTGCTTCAGATGCTGTCTCAGATTCAGCTTTAGAAAATGAATCCAGATCAAACTCGAAACTTTCCAACTGTTCTTCTGTAGTGGACTGTTCTACTTCATCCGCAACATCAACATCTGGAAAATCACTTAAGTCAAAATCAAGATCCAGATTATCGCTACTATCTTCCCCCGACTCCAGACTTGACATTTCAGCGTTGATCTCATCCAAATCTGTCTCATTAAATTCTGCATCCTCCCCGGACCGGGTTTTCGGCTCTAATTGTTGCTCCGGTTTTTCTGAATCGCCTATTTCGGATTCAAAAGCTGCCTTTTCCGGTTTCGCATCCGTCAATATCTCTGCATCAGGGATAATCTCCTTAGCCATTTCCTGCACTTTAGCCCAGAAAGACTGATCATTGTGCATCCCTGCCTGTACTAATTCATGAGTATATTGCTCAAAAGCTTTCCTGTTTTCATTAGCATAAAAAATTTCAAGTAATTTCAGTTTGCACTCGTTCCGCTCAGGTTGATCTTCAATAGCCTGACGGATAAGTTCTTCAGCCTGCTGATACCGGCCATACGCCAAATAAACATCAGCTTCTGAAATGGGATCAACCTCATTTTGATCAGTATCAAATGCATCAAAATCACTCGGTGTAAACTCGCTTAAAAACGAACTTTCACCCACAGTACCAACATCATAAGCAGAACCATCTCCTACTGCGGTAACAGAAAAATCTGTTTCCGAATCCGGCATTCTGATTTCACTTGAAGAAGCAAACATACTTTCCGTATCCGTCTGTTCTTCAACCTTACGTTTGCGCCACCACAACCACCCTAACGCCCCAAGCAATGCAACACCTAATCCACCCACAACTAAATAATAGGTTTGAGTAAAAAAACCGGTTGCTGGTTCTGCAGCAGGAACCAGATCTGGTTTTGCTTTGGGTTTAACAACAAACTGGGATTTAGGTTTAACCTCAGTTTTCTGCATCGGTTTTACAGTTTTAACTGCTGTTTGTGACTCTGTTATAGTCTTGACCTTTTCTCCTTCAGTAGTTTTATATTGATTTTGCAAAGCTGCAAGTTGTTCATCTTTCAATGTCAGCAATTTCTGCATCATTATTAATTGCTGTTCTAGCTTTTGCAAACGAACCTGCATATCCGCATCATGGGTAACTTGCTCGGTTGTTTTTCCCTCTATTTCGGAATCAGTAACACTCTGATCGGCAGTTTTGTTGCTTTCTTTTATGATCGAAGCATCTGTTCCCTGTTCCAGCTCCGAACTAATGGCCACATTATCGCTTACATCAGATTCAACAGGCGCTGCCAGCTCCAATTGATTATCAACATGTTCATCAGTAACAGCTGCTTTTTCTGCCCGAGCACGCTTAACCTTTGCTTTCCAGGCATCAGCCTGTCGCTTAAACAGCTTTGCCGCCTGTTTTTTTGAAAGTTTTAAGATAGCTTCATTATCAGGTATTTTAAGCGTACGACCAGACATCAAGGCATTAACATTATTTCTATAGAAGGCCCGATGATTGGCTTCAAAGATAGCCATCATCATTTGCTCTATGGAAATATCATCGGAAGGCATGACCTTTTCAGCAATCTTCCATAAGGTATCAGCCCTTTTGGTTGGTCCATAAGTACTGACGCCAGGTTTGCTAACTGCCGCTACCGGTGCAACCTTATCTGCCACCCTGTTGTTAACGACTTCCTGTTCCGGTTGTTTTACTTTTTTTGTAACAGGAATAACAGGCTGTTCATAGGCTGCAGGCGGGTCAATTAAAACAGTAAACTCGCGATAGAGATTCCCTTTATCCCAGCTCACTTCCAGCAAAAAATCCAGAAAAGGTTCGCGTAGCGCTTCGTTTGAACTCACCTTAACGACAACAGCACCATTAGACTGGACAACAGTATTAAATTTGATTTGTGATAAAAAATAGCTCCACGGCACACCCGCTTCGTCAAACTTCTCCGGTGAAGCCAGTCTTACTTGAATATCGGAAGCACTTTCGTCCGCTGAAACAACAAGGTCAATCTCTGCATTGAGTTTTTGATTAAGGGCTGAATGCAATTTAATATCGCCAATTCCCAAGGGCTGCGCACTGGCTGGTGCCAGTAATGATACAACCGCTAAAGTTTTAGTTATATTGCGCACTTCGCTCTCCTACAAATATATCTATCACAGTACCTTACCGAGAATAACCAAATATACTGGGTAAGCTTAGACTAGATGTAACTTTTTACCAGTTCTTCGGCAATTTGTACGCTATTTAATGCTGCCCCTTTGCGGACATTATCGCCAACCACCCATAAATCAATGCCTTGGGAATGGGAAATATCTTCTCTAATACGTCCGACGAAAACATCATCATGGCCTGATGACTCCGTTACAGCAGTAGGATAGCCACCGTTATCATGCTCATCAAGTACAGTTACGCCGGGAGCTCTTCGCAGCAAATCACGTACTTTTTCCACACTAATTTTTCCCTTCGTTTCGATATGCACCGCTTCGGAATGACCATAAAAAACAGGTACGCGTACTGCAGTCGGATTTACCTGTATTGAATCGTCCGCAAATATTTTTCGGGTTTCCCATACCATTTTCATTTCTTCCTTGGTGTAACCATTTTCCATAAATACATCAATCTGCGGCAAGACGTTAAAAGCAATCTGTTTTGGATAAACTTCCGACTTAATCGGCTTCCCGTTCAACAATGCCGCTGTTTGTGCCACCACCTCCTCAATCCCCGGCTTACCAGTTCCGGAAACCGCCTGATAGGTACACACATTGATTCTGGCTATACCAACCGCATCATAAATCGGCTTCAATGCCACCAGCATCTGGATAGTTGAACAATTGGGATTAGCGATAATGCCACGATTTTTATAATCAGCCACCCTATCGGGGTTCACTTCCGGAACCACCAGCGGAATATCATCGTCATAGCGGAAATGCGAGGTATTATCGATAACAATACAACCGGCCGCTGCCGCTTTCGGTGCATATTCAGCAGAAATATCACCACCGGCAGAAAACAGCCCAATCTGCACTTTGGAAAAATCAAACTCAGACAAATCTTCTACAACCACTGAACCACCTTTAAACGGAATGCGTTTACCGGCAGAACGTTCACTGGCCAAAGCATAGACATTGCCAACCGGAAAATGACGTTCTTCTAAAATGCTCAGCATAGCCTCACCGACTGCCCCGGTTGCTCCGACTACAGCCACATCATATCTTTTAGACATTCTATGCTCCATTTTTAAAAGTATCACTTACTGTTTCTGTCAAAAAGACCGGTTCGATTTCATCATCCGGTAAACCTTCATTTTTTCTTGCCATTAATAAAAAACCTTTAATCTTTATAATCGAATTAAGCTGGTCTACAAAAACCACAGGACACAGTGATCGTAAAGAATTAACGCTTTATTTTCTCTGTGCCTTCCTGTGGTAAAAATCAAAACTGGATTCGCTTAATTCTTAAATCCACCCAGTTATAACCGAGCAAAACACAACTAATCCAACATCATTCACGCTTGCCCGATTTTTTAATCAGCAAACAGCCACGGCGCCCTTTTTGCCCGTTCAGCCTCATAATCTCTGATTTTGTCGGCTTGTTGTAAAGTCAAAGCAATATCATCCAGGCCATTCAATAACCTGAATTTACGGTTTTCATCAACATCAAATTTAATGACCTGTCCAGAGGGTGTCGTTATACTTTGAGTTTCCAGATCAATTGATAGCTGGTAGCCATCGCGCATTTCATTAAACAGGCCGTCGACTACATCAGTGTCCAGTTCAATCGGCAATATGCCATTTTTAAAACAATTGTTATAAAAAATATCGGCAAAGCTCGGCGCGATTATTGCCCTGAATCCATAATCCTCCAAAGCCCAGGGAGCATGCTCTCTGGATGAACCGCAACCAAAGTTTTCACGAGTCAACAGGATTTCAGCGCCCTTAAATTGCGGCTGATTCAGCACAAAATCAGGATTCAACGGCCTGTTGGAACAATCCATTTCCGGCTCACCGCGATCCATATAGCGCCATTCATCAAATAAATAAGGGCCAAAACCGGCACGACGAATGGATTTTAGAAATTGTTTGGGAATAATCGCATCAGTATCTATATTAGCTCTATCCAGTGGCATCACCAATGCTGTCAATTTTGTAAAAGCCTTCATAGGGCGACTCCTTCCTGATCTATAATATTGACAAAATGACCTGCAATTGCCGCCGCTGCCGCCATCACCGGACTCACCAGATGAGTTCGTCCACCATAGCCCTGACGTCCTTCAAAATTACGATTAGATGTTGAGGCGCAACGTTCTCCCTCAGCCAGGCGGTCAGCATTCATCGCCAGACACATGGAACACCCTGGGTCACGCCATTCAAATCCGGCTTCGACAAAGATTTTATCCAACCCTTCCTGTTCCGCTTGTTGTTTTACCAATCCTGACCCCGGCACAACTAATGCCAATTTAATATTTTTGGCAACTTTTTTGCCTTGCGCCACCTTTGCCGCCTGTCTTAAGTCTTCAATTCTGGAATTAGTACAGGAGCCGATAAATATTTTATCCAACTGAATATCAGTAATCTTTTGATTACCTTTAAGACCCATATATTTCAGCGCTCGTTCCATACCTTGCCGCTTTACATCATCGCCTTCCTGAAGCGGATCAGGCACTACATCATCAACCGCCACCACCTGTTCCGGTGAAGTTCCCCATGTCACTTGAGGTTTAATCAGGGAAGCATCCATTTCAATCACTTTATCGAATACTGCATCAGCATCAGAATGAAGTTTTTCCCAAGCGCGTACCGCCATAAACCAATGCTCGCCTTTCGGTGATAAGGGACGATCCCGATAATAATCAATAGTGACATCATCGGCCGCAATCAGCCCGGTACGCGCACCCGCCTCAATCGCCATATTACAAATCGTCATCCGTCCTTCCATAGATAACGCAGTAATTGCCTCACCGGCAAATTCAATCGCATAACCGGTACCGCCCGCCGTACCAATTTCACCAATAATCGCCAGCGCAATATCTTTAGCACCAACCCCCGGCTGCGTCTGTCCATTCACTTTAATCAGCAAATTCCTGGATTTTTTTTGAGTTAAACATTGTGTAGCTAAAGCGTGCTCAACCTCCGAGGTACCAATACCAAAAGCCAAAGCAGCTGAAGCACCGTGCGTAGAGGTATGTGAATCGCCACAGACTACTGTCATACCCGGCAGGGTGGCACCCTCTTCAGGCCCGACCACATGCACAATCCCCTGGCGTACATCGCTCATGTCAAATTCGGTAATACCAAATTCGGCACAGTTTTTTTCCAGAGTTTCAACCTGCAACCGCGCCACTGGATCGGTGATCCCTTTCTCCCGTCCGGTAGTCGGCACATTATGATCGGCAACAGCCAGGTTTCTGTCTGTGCGCCACGGTTTTCTACCGGCCAAACGCAAACCTTCAAAAGCCTGAGGTGATGTCACTTCATGCACTAACTGCCGATCAATATAAATCAAAGACGAACCATCTTCTTCTGTCTGGACAACATGGTCATCCCATAATTTGTCGTATAAAGTTTTACCTGTCATCGCTCTCTTTTTTATTTGTCACAGTCTCGCAGGGCGGACATTAACCACCCTGCAAAACTGCTTATTTAATTTCAAAAGTATCGTAATTACTCATCGTATTTAAGGTTAAGACTGTAGGATATTAAATTATCAGAACGGGATGTGATAAATGCTGATATTGCAGCAGCCTGATAAATCAACTCCCTGAAACCCTCTGAAAAAACTCGATGAATAGTTACAACATATCAATCTAAAACAGCAAACACCTTATCGGTAATTTCGCTGACTGTACCGACACCGGCAATAGAAACAAATTTTGACGATTGCGCGGGATCAGCATAATAACCCACTAATGGTTGGGTTTGCTCATGATAGACATTCAATCGTTTACGCACTGTATCCTCTTTATCATCATCCCGCTGTATCAAAGATTCGCCGGTCACATCATCAATTCCTTCCTGTTTAGGCGGGTTGTATTCTATATGGTATGTTCGCCCCGAGGCGGGATGCACTCGTCTGCCTGCCATACGTTTAACAATTTCTTCATCATCAACAACGATTTCAATAACATAATCTATATCCACAGCCATTTTTTTCAGACCTTCCGCCTGAGCAATAGTCCGTGGAAAACCGTCCAGTAAAAAACCGTTAGCACAGTCGGCCTGCGCAATACGTTCCTTAATTAATCCCAGAATAATATCGTCTGACACCAGGCCACCGGCATCCATGACTTTTTTTGCCTCCAATCCCAAAGGAGACCCTTCACGTACTGCGGCACGCAGCATATCGCCGGTTGAAATTTGCGGAATCGCATATTTTTCAGTAATAAACTGTGCCTGTGTACCTTTACCTGAACCCGGACTACCTAGAAGGATAATACGCATATAAACAACTCCAGAAGCATAATTTAGGCGTTAAACGCCAGTATGATTAAACATTTAAGCATTACCGAGCGACTTCGCCCTTCGCTTAACTAACTTTGTATTTTATCTCAATTGCCGATTATTTGCTTTATCTCTTGTCAAAGAGGTTATTTTTCCTTATTCTTAGTCGGCTAATTTTATGAGGAGTAGATTTCATGCGCGTTGAAGAGCTAATGACTTCAAAAGTTTTTACCGTTGATCCGCACGATATGATAGATCGTGTATTTTTTTTGATTCATTACGAAAAAGTTCGCCATTTACCTGTTGTTGAAAAAGGCAAGGTCGTAGGCATCGTTTCCGACCGTGACATGTATAAAGCCCTGGGGCCTAAAAGTAATTCCAATGCTATCGAAGGCAACAATCAAAGCAGTGAATTACATGTTATCCCCAAAAAAGTCATGAATATTATGCGTCGCGGCATAATAACCGTTACCCCGGACACCATGGCTTCCGATGCAGCCGGCCTTATGGCAGAGCATAAAATCGGTGCCTTACCGGTCGTAAAAAATGAAAAACTGGTTGGTATTTTATCAGCTACAGATATTCTGCGTGTATTTTCAAAACTGGAACATGCCCGCGAAGAAAGAGAAAAACGCATCGCCGAAGGCACAAGCCACACTTAGTCAACAAAGCCCTCGTAAACAGGGCTTTTTTCACTCTTCGCCTGGTTACAGTTGCAGATTTTACAGTGAGTTGTTTCAACTACACAGCTATCGGCATACATCAATAAATAGAAAGACTCAACTGAGGCCGCGCGAAGCACCCAAGAAAGAAAATGTGAACACCCACCCCGCTATCACTTCAACCCGCCAATGGCTGAAATCGTTTGTCATTGAATACAATATTTGTCCGTTTGCGCACCGAGAATACGAAAAAGACAGCATTCGCTTTACCGTCATCACCGGCAACGCTTTAGAAGAATGTCTGACTGCACTTGCCACAGAATGCGAACACCTGGATTCCAACCCGGACATAGAAACCACCCTGCTTATTTTTCCCGATGAACTGCACAGCTTTAATGCCTTTCTCGATTTTCTTGATATAGCCCAGCAACTGTTAATTGACCGGGGCTATGAAGGCATTTATCAATTGGCCAGTTTTCATCCACAATACTGCTTTGCAAACACTGATAAAAACGATGCCTCCAATTATACCAATCGTTCACCCTATCCGATGTTTCATATCATCAGGGAAGCGAGTATAGAACGTGCCCTGGAGAATTATTCCAACCCGGAAAATATTCCAGCCAAAAATATTCAGTTAACCCGCCAACTGGGTTACAGAAAACTGCAGGCGATTGTTGCCGCCTGCCTTTCAGATGACTAACCGCTTACTTATAATAATTAAACTTATCACCCTTCTTTTTTTCAATTTTTTCCAGTTCTTCCTTCTTTCGCTGTTCTTCCATCTCCCTGTGTTTTTCCAGCTCTGCTGTCACCATGGAATCGAAATGTCGTCTTAACATAGAGTCGGTCGGGCGTGGAGGCAAGTCCAGCTTAACCTCCTCCACTTTCTTGAGTCCTCTTCGAGATCTGCGATCATTTTCCGCTACCTCTGCCTGCGCCACCGCCACTGCGCCCAAAAACTCTTGAAACCATTTCGTATCCCGGATCGAAGCCATATCAGGGTCATTCATCACATCATTCTCATCCGGCATACTTCCACATTGTTTCGCCAATTCCAGCGCTTGTAAACAAGCCTCTTCATTCCCGCGTAACGCATAAATACAAGCTTGATTGTAAGCGGCGCTGCCTTCCTGAATTTGCCCGGCCTTATCAAAAAAAACCATGGCTTTATCATAAAGGACATCATCGGGAGCGACCTTGTTAATACGCGCCAAATCCATATAGGCCACTCCACCATCAATCGCCGCACCCAAATGAGAGGGCGATGACAACAAACAAAAAGAAAACTTTTCAATTGCATCAAGATACAATGACCCGGATTGCTCAATATTCTTGTCTTTGGCTTCATGTAACAACGCAAATCCCCAGTGATACAATGCTTCAGAAGTATTCAAATCACCGGCAATCACTTTGGCAAAGCCTTGATAAGCGCTCTTGTATAATTGCTCGGCTTTACCGCCTTCTGCCTGACGAGCCTGAGTCACCCGATTGATTGCGGCTTTTAATGTTGAGCCTTTTGTTAATGAACTTAAAATCGACATTGTGTGTTCCTCATTAGTAGATATTGTAGTTATTGTTTTAAAATAGTCGCAAATAGTACAACAGCATTCCTGATCAGAAAAACCTTAAAATGTCAAAACCCGAAATAGACATCGACAAAGAAAAAGTCAACCTGGAAACCTCACAAATTCCCTGGTCAGAATTACAGCGTTTTTTTGCTGGTGGACTGGCTGTTTTTGTTGCCGACGACCTTGACCTGGTAGAGGTCGCCTATCAATTTTCCAAAGATAACAAAGCCCAGGTTCAACAATGGATACAAGACAACAAAGTTGGTCAGGTTTCCGACTATCAGGCAAAAAACTGGTTTGAAAATAATGCCACTGTCTGGGCCGTCGTAGTCAAGCCCTGGATACTGGTACAGGAATAAGACAATTGAAAGGAAATACTATGTTTCATTATCTGCTCTGTGCTCATCCTTCAATTCGACATAATGCCTGGCAGAATATTCCAGAAACCGCTTTTCTTCCTCCGTTAAAGGCCTGACCTGTTTGGCCGGCGCGCCAACATATAAATAGCCGCTTTCCAGTTTCTTCCCGGGCGTCACCAGCGCCCCGGCGCCTAACATCACATAATCTTCTAAAACAGCAGCATCCATGATAATGGCACCAATGCCGATCAAGCAGTAATCCCCCACAGTACAGGCATGCACCACGGCTTTGTGACCAATTGTTACCCCCTTACCAATAGTTAACGGATAGCCTTGGGGAGAAAAATCACCGGCATGAGATACATGTAATACGGCACCGTCCTGAACATTGGTTGCAGCTCCGACAGTAATACTTTCCACATCACCACGAACCACAGCCATCGGCCATATTGAAACATCATCATCCAGCGCAACATCACCGATGACTACTGCACTGTCATCTATATAAACGCGGGTTCCAATTTTTGCTTGAGTCTCTTTAAATTTTCTAATCGCCACAGTCTCTCCGAATATTTACTATACTTTACATTTTAATAAAATCACTAACAGGTTAGCCATGCTGGTTTGCAATTCGTTTCATCAGCATTGTTTATATCATTCTGATCTACAACATGATACCGCAAAGACCTGATCTAAAATTGATGTTTTATTAATCCTAACCCTCACTTTAATGACACATAAATAACCCGAGGTTGACATGGCCATCATTGACGGTATTAAACGCCAACTCCGTTCAGTTATAGAATGGAAAAACCCAAATCCCGACTTGATTCTGAGCCAATGGACTGAAAACGGCGACGAAATCAAAAATGCATCAAAATTGATTGTCGGTCCCGGCCAGGGTTGTATTTTTGTCTATGAAGGCAAAGTTCAATCGGTAATTGAAGAAGAGTGCCTGATCAACCTAAAAACCGCTAACATTCCGTTCTGGACCACCATCAAAAAATTTATGCAGTTTTTTGAAAGCGAGCATAAGGTGGGCATTTACTTTTACCGCAAAAGTAAACTCATTGATCAAAAGTGGGGGACAACTTCTCCGATTAAATATCAGGATCCCAAATATAAATTTCCGGTAGGACTTAAGGCCTATGGTAATTACAGTTATCGCATTGATGACCCAAAAGACTTTTTCGTCAATGTGGTCGGTAATCATAACGACTTTTATGCTGACGACTTCCGCAACGTCATGTCTGCCCGCATTCTTCATCCGATTTCTGATTATCTGGCAGAAAGCCAATACAGCTATACCGATATAGACGCCAATCGTGAAGAAATCGCTCGCGGCATTTCCATTAAACTATCAATGGCTTTCCGCAAACTGGGCTTTGACATTACTGACTTCAGAATTGAAGGGACGGATTTTGATGAAAAAACCTTAAACCGTATCAACCGGATAGCCGATCTGACTGCGGAAGCCCAAGCTGCTCAAGCAGTAGGACTGGACTACGCCAAAGTACAACAACTGGAAGCCATGCGGGAAGCCGCCCGCAATGAAGGCGGCGGTGCCGGTATGGGCATGGGACTGGGTGCCGGAATCGGCTTAGGCCAGAGCATGGCGCAGTCGATGACCGAGAATATATCGCAACCACAAGCAACCAATACAGACGAGGATCCGATGGCCAGGCTGGCACAACTCAAAAAAATGTTTGAGGCCGAGCTAATTTCAGAAGCAGAATATTCGGCCAAAAAGAAACAAATACTGGATCGTTTATAACATGTCCCGTTGTAAAAGCTGCTCAGCGCCTTTGCCTGCAAATACCAATGTGTGCCGTTATTGTAGCGTTCGTAATGATATTGATTTACATGAAAAACGCCAATACAGTGTAAACAACAAACAATCCGGGCGCATTTGTCCGCAATGTCATGTAAACCTGCAAACTATTGACCTGAATCTGAACGGCTCGTTTCTGATTGAGCATTGTAAAAAATGCTTCGGTCTGTTCTTTGATCCCGGTGAAATTGAAACAATGTTGGAGAACTCAGTTTCCAATGTCTTCCAGATAAATCGCGAGTTGCTGCGCAACATCAACAAAGAACGCTATCAAAGTCACAAAAAGGTCAGATACATCAAATGTCCGGTTTGTCAGGGATGGATGAAACGAAAAAACTTTGGCTATCGTAGCGGCGTAATCATCAATCAATGCAAACAGCATGGCATCTGGCTGGAAAGCGGTCAAATTACTCATTTAATGGAATGGAAAAAGGCCGGTGGACAAATTTTACATGACAAGAAATCAGCAACAGTCGCGCACAAAAAAAAGGCCCAAAAAACTCAAACTGATTTTGGGGTATCACCTTCCCGATATGGCAATGAACGTTACCAACCGGATCTAATCGAATCGGTTGCTTCTCTGGTTTTTAAATTATTTAATTAATGATCAAAACCAATAGTCTTCAGCCTTTAAAACCAGGAGGTAACAAGGCCGCAATCACTCAGCGTATATAGAAATGGTTATCAATATTTCATGAAATTTCGTCCCTGCATATAGGTACGCAATGTAGGATGGCTCTTTTTAAGAAAAAGCATTAAAAAAAACCTATCCATCTGAAAATTGCTCTTTAATTTTCAGAATTTCAGGTAATATTTTCCGCATTAACGGCGCAAGGTGCGGATCAAAGTGTTTACCTGTCTGATCATCAATCAAGTCCAGCGCCTGATCAATAGTCCATGGTTTTTTATAAGGCCGTTCTGAAAGCAAGGCATCAAAAACATCGGCTATAGCACAAATACGACCTTCAATTGAAATCTCCTTACCTTTTAAGCGACCGGGGTAGCCGCTTCCATCCCATTTTTCATGATGATGCAAGGCAATGAGTCTGGCTGACTCCATCAGGTCAGACTGATGTCCCGATAAAATCTCGGCGCCGATACGCACATGAGACTGCATGATTTTCCATTCTTCTGCGTCCAGTTTACCCGGTTTTAATAAGACCCTGTCCGGTATACCGATTTTTCCAATATCATGCATCGGCGCTGCATTCAAAATGGTTTCTGCCTGCTCTTCAGAAAGCCCGTATTCTAAAGCTAAAAGCTGTGAGTATCTGCTCATCCTGATAATATGATTTCCGGTTTCATTATCACGATACTCGGCCGCAAGTCCCAATCTTTTAATAACTTCATGTCGGGTCTCATAAAGTTCCTGGGTTCGTCTTCTAACCTCCTCTTCCAGAATCTGGTTCTGGTTTCGAACCCGTTTGTGCATCAACCGTACTTCCAGTAAATTGTGGAGTCTGGTCAAGGCTTCAAGCTGATCAAAAGGCTTGGTCAAGAAATCTTTCGCGCCCCTTTCCAACGCTTTAAGTCGGGTTTCTCTATCAGTTTGCGCAGTAAGAACCAGCACCGGCAAATAATCATTAACAAAACGTTTACTTAACATCTCCATAATGCCGTAACCATCAATATACGGCATCCTGATATCCAGTAGAAAAGCGTCAAATTCGGTTTGCTGACATAATTCTTCCACTTCCCGTGGATCAGTGGTGTATTGAACATTCTGATAACCTTTACGCTGCAACATCTTGTGCAATAATTTCACATTGGCCGGTTCATCATCAATGATCAAAATATCAGCCTGAAAGTATTTTTTTGTTTTTTCCACAACCTATTCTATCCTGAATTCAGTTATTAAATTCTTAATCATATTGTTTTTAAATGCAAATCAAATAATCACACAGATTCCCTTATAAGCTCAAGCAAATGAACAATATCAAATGGTTTGGTAATATAATCATAAAAACCACTTTGTTTACCTCTGGTTACCTGTTCTCTCATAGCATTAGAACTGACAGCAATAATCGGCGTTTCCGCCGCCTCGGGGAAACGTGATTTAATAATAGCCAGCGCTTCAAAGCCATTCATGTCAGGTAAATCAATATCCATTAATACCAAGTCAGGATGTATCCGTCCAAACAACTCTATCCCCATTTCAGCATTATCCGCTTCAATCATACGGAACCCTTTCATCTGCTTGATAACGCTGCGCATCAACTCCATATTGGCCGAATTATCCTCAATATATAAAATCTTATAACATTGCCCCATCAGACTTTCGTCTTTAAAAAACGGTTCGGACAATTTTATGTCGGAAGCAACGCTGGCGTCCTGTTCTCTGGCAACCGGTAATTTTACCCAGAAATTTGAGCCTTTGCCCAATTGCGAAGTAACACCTATTTCCCCCCCCATCTTTTCGACAAGACGTTTAGTCAGGCTCAGGCCAATTCCAGTCCCTTCTATAGCGCTGGCTTCATACCCCAAACGATTGAAAGGCTGAAATAAATCAGTTAAATTATTGCTGCTGATACCGATACCTGTGTCAGTAAAATTAATCAATATAAAACCATCCTGTTGCAGGATTGCCATATCAATACGACCTTGCTGACGATTATATTTTATGGCATTTGACAGGATATTTAAGAATATTTGCTTGGTACGCATATAATCTGCATTGACCCAATATTTATTTTCCTCACACTGTAGCGAGATGCTTATTTGTTTTTTAACCGCCAGTGTTTCAACAATGGCCAATACCTCAAGACAAATATTGTTTATATCGAAAACCTCATTAATCAGGGTAATTTTTCCCGACTCGATCGTTGATAAATCCAGAATTTCATTGATCAATTTTAATAAATGATGACCTGCCTTGTTAATTTGTACAACAGAGTCCAATTGTGATTCGCTTAAAGGCTCTTCCTCATCCAACTCCAGCAATTGAGAAAAACCGATAATGGAATTTAACGGCGTTCTTAACTCATGGCTCATACTCGACAGAAACTGAGATTTTGCCAAATTGGCTTTGTCAGCTGCTTTTTTGGCTAATAACGCATTCAATTCGGCTTGTTTTCTATCCGTTATAATACTGCCGACCCCCTGATATTCAAGTATTTCCCGGTTATCCTCAGAAAAGATAGCTCTTGTCGACCAATGCTGCCATTCCTGCTTGCCATTATGGATTATTTTATCTTCATGAATAGTTATCGGCTGGTCTACCGATAATGCAGCATGTGTTTTAATAAACCAATTGACGATATCAGGCGGCAGCAAATCCAGAATTGAGGTACCGATAACCGCTTTAGCCTGTACGCCAAAATAACGACAATACGCTTGATTGACAAAAGTTAAAATAAAATCAACCGTGTACCGGCAAATTAAATCGGTTTGATCTTCGACGATTGCCTTGTAACGCCTGTCACTTTCTCTGACCTGTCTTTCGACCCGCCTGAGTTTACTCAAATCTTTGATAAAGCCAACAAATTCATGATGAGTTTCTGTCTCGATTTCAACAACGCGCAATGAAATAGGAAATGTTGAACCGTCTTTTTTTTGTCCAAGCACTTCCCGACCAATACCGATAACTTTTTTATCTCCGGTTGTTTTATAGGCTTCTAAATAGTCATCATGCGCCTCTTTAAACGGACTCGGCATTAACATATTGATATTTTTTAAATAAACCTCATCATGCCTGAATCCAAATATTTCTTCGGCATAGTTATTGAATAAAGTAATCAGCCCCTGAATGTTGATACTGATAATGGCCTCACGACTTGAGTTTAAAATTGCCTCGGTAAATTTTTGTTGTTGTAAAATCAACAAAGCCTGATCGCGGATCGCCTGTTCGTTTTGTTTTGCCCGAGCTACCATTTCCTGCAATGCCTGGTTTTTCCTCTCCAGTTCAGCAATCAATTGTTGCTGCTCATTTTCGCCCGTATTGTGCATAATTTAATTATCTGTGCAAAAATGAAAATGCCCGCTACCTTCGGATTTACTCTCATACATGGCGTTATCAGCCAGGGTAATTAAATCATCGGCATCTTTGCCATGTTCCGGATAGAGAGCAATACCAATACTGGTATTAATATTGACTTGTTTATCTGAAATATTAAAAAGAGAAGAAATTGCTGAAATAATTTTTTTAGCGACTTTTTCACTGGCCTTTAAGGAAGTGTTGGGTTTCTTCAAAACGATAATAAATTCATCACCACCCAAGCGAGCCACTAAATCAGTATCCCGAACACAACCTCTCAAGCGTTTGGCAACGGCTATTAATAATTGATCCCCGACCTGATGTCCATAACGGTCATTAACCGGTTTGAATTTATCCAGATCAAGAAACAAAACAGCCAGTGTTTTTATTTCATCATCAGCAATATATTTTTCCAGAGTTGTGATCAGATTGAGACGATTGGGCAAGCCGGTTAAATAATCATAATTGGCCAGGTACTCGGTCTTTTCGTTAGCCCGCTTCTGCTCAGTAATATCACTGACAATACCAATATAATGTGAAACCACACCTTGCTCGTCCTTAACCGCATTAATACTGAGCATTTCAGCATAAAGTTCATTATTTTTTCTTCTATTCCACAATTCGCCTTGCCAGGCCTCTTTTTCTTGCAGGGTATACCACATTTCTTCATAAAAAGCCTGATCCTGAATACCCGAAGAAAGTATTCGCGGGGTTTTCCCTATCAGTTCATCCAACGAATAACCGGTTATTTTACTAAATGCCTGATTAACCCTGACAAATTCCAGATTTTCATCGACGACAATAATACCGTTTACACTGTTTTCAAACACATGTTCAGAAAACTTCAAGGCATTATTAATTTTCAATTGTTCCGTCAACTGGCTGTCCAGCCTGGCGGCTTTATTCGCTAACAAAAAATTGGCTTTTTGCAGCGCTTGTTCGGTTCGATACAGTTTTAGAAAAGTTTTGACTTTATTTCTAAAAAGCACCATATCAATGGGCCTTAAAATATAATCATAAGCACCTATCTCAAAACCCGTTTCAAAATCAGCGTCAGCATTACGTTGAGAACTGATAAATATAATCGGGGTATTTTTTGAGAGCTGAGATTCCTGAATAATTTCAACAGTTTCAAAGCCTGTTAAAACAGGCATATCAACATCCATGATGATCAATGCAAATTCGTTATCATATAATTTCTCAAGAGCCGCAGCGCCGGATTCTGCAGTATGAATTTCGATACATTCCTGTTTTAAAGCGGCTTTCATTAATTCCAGATTGTGTTGATTATCATCGACAATGAGCAGTTTATCCTCTGAATTTTCTGTCATATCTGCTTTCTAAAATCTTATTATTTTTATTATAGTTTTGTTGATTCAATCACAACGAATAGCCAGGCAAGATACATCATCCTGTTCCAGTTCTTTATGCATAAATTCCAGCACTCTGTTTTTCAAAGACATAATGCGCTCACCCGGTTTATGTTGCTTCAATGTTTCCAACAGCCGTTGACAACCAAACCTGTTATCATCATTATCAAACACATCTGTTACCCCATCAGTATAAACAAATAACTCACAAGGCTCCGTCCATCGCCAGCGTTCAGTTTTTTCTTCAAATTCGCTATCAGCTAAAACTCCGGCAAAAATATGTTTTGACTTAAAACAGTGAATCATTTCACCTTTATCATTGATAACCATAAGTTCCGGCAAGCCGCCATTCCATATATCCATACTTTTATTGCGGATATTTAACATTCCCACTGTTAATGCAACAAACCTGCCGATAGGCAGGTCGACTCTTAATTTATGATTAATTTCTTTTACAATACTGGACACCAAACTCTGTTTTCTCGTCATCGCCTGAAAAACCTGATTAACGATGATGGTGGGTAATGAAGCGGCCAAACCATGTCCTGTTACATCAGCAACAACAAAATAAAGGCATTCAGGACTGATACGTTTCACACTGATTAAATCGCCGCTAAACCGCCTGGAAGGCAGAATCCAATAATCTATCGCATTAATATCCTGATCTTTGTAGGTTATCAAATGATCGAATATTTCTTTAGTGAAAGCCAGTTCAATTTCATTTTTTTGTTGATATTGAGTTAATTCTTTATTAGCCGACAGCAACTTTTCCTGCATGACAATAAAATGCTGCATGGTATTTAACTTGGCATGCAAAATAACCTTATTAAGCGGCTTGGTTAAATAATCATCAGCCCCGGCATTCAAACCTGCAACGATGTTTTCTTCATCCACTAAAGCGCTAAGAACAATGATGGGGATCCATTTTTCTGTATCCATATCTCTGATAAGTCTTATTGCCTCAATACCATTCATAAGCGGCATAAAAATATCCATCAGAATCAAATCCGGGCTTTCTTGAGCAAATAACTCAACTGCCTGCTGTCCATTTTCTGCAACCAAAACCTTCCATTTTTCAACCAACATTTTCTTCAACAATTCCCTGTTACTGTGTTGATCATCCACTATCAATATTTTCATTAGCATTAACCTGAATTCAGGGTTTTTATTGTAATCTGTCAATTCGGCGCAACCGCCATCGCACAAACATTTAAATTGAGATATAAATCACATTAAAACTTCATTTAACGGGAGACATCTCAATACGCATATGTAAATATTAGTTCACAAATAAAACACAGTACCGAGTTAAATACATATAAAATGTTGCTTATACCTTATAAACCATGTTAAAAGCAAGGTAATTTTCAGGAAGGGGGCATGTTTGATTTATCCGGATTGACGCAACAGTCCGTTGTCGCAAAACTTACATGAACGCACGCATACATCATTATAAATCAATTAGTTATACATTAATACTTTATACTCTGAATTGATACAAAGCAAGTTTATTGTGTAAGCTATCGTCCCCGCCAAGTTGCATACTAAGAGATATAGACTTTGAAGCCCATTTGGAACTTATAAAACCACCATGAATCTACTTAACCGAGCCAGGCCTTTATTTTCAAAGTCATCACAGCCCATACTGATCAGTAGTGTTTTTACTGTCATTATTGTGATTTATGAGTGGCTAAACCAAAACCGGATAGAAAGTGTTTTATTACTGCTGATTCTAGTTGTTTTTCTATGGTATAAAAAACGCTCCTCATCCCATGTAGCCCACCTTCATACCTTGCTGGATAACATTTCTGACGCCATTATTACAATCGACGCCAAAGGCTCAATATTAAGTCTTAATAATTCCGTTGAGCACATTTTTGGTTACCGGCCATCAGAATTGCTGGGCAAAAACATCACAACCCTGATGCCTGAACCCTATAAAAAAATGCATGACAGTTATTTATCCAACTACCAAAAGACAAGACAAACACATGTCATAGGAAAGACTCGTGAAGTTGAGGCATTAAGAAGAAATGGAGAAGTTTTTGAGGCCGAATTATGGGTACATCAATTAAAATTTAATGATGAAATTCAATTTATGGGGGTACTCCGGGATATCTCTGAGCGTAAACACGTGGACAGAATTAAAACCGAGTTTATTTCGACCGTCAGCCATGAGTTACGAACTCCTCTCACCTCTATCCGTGGCTCACTGGGCATGCTTAAAAGCGGTGTTTTAGGTGAGGTTCCTAACAAAGCCAATCGTATGATTGAATTAGCGCATAATAATACCGAGCGCTTAATCAACCTGGTTAATGACCTTCTCGATGCTGAAAAAATTCAGGCAGGTAAAATGGAATTAAAGTTTGAACCCGTTAATCTAACTGAACTGGTTAAACAAAGTATTGCCGCCAATGAAACCTATGCCCAAAGTTGTCATGTTTCACTGCACACAACTGATAACCTCCCGGATTTTTGGGTTTATGCTGACAGCTATCGTCTGCAACAAGTGATGGCCAACCTGATTTCCAATGCCGCCAAGTTTTCACCGCAAGACAGTATTGTTTTGTGTGATATCAAAAAACAGGCTGATTTAGTTCGTGTTTCTGTCTCTGATCGCGGCATTGGAATACCGGAACAGTACCGCAGCAAAATTTTCCAGAAATTCTCACAAGTAGATTCTTCGGATAGTCGACAAAAAGGGGGAACAGGTTTGGGTTTAAATATTACCAAAGCGATTATCGAGCATCATGGCGGTCATATTGACTATATCACTGAAGAAGGCAAAGGCAGTACCTTCTTTTTTGAGTTATTGGAATACCATGCCGATCCATCATCAACCAAAGAAACGCCTCCAGAACAATCATCTCGAACCACAGACACGCAATCGGATGCAAAGCCAAACATAAAAAAACGGGGGCATATTCTGGTTCTCGAAGATGAAAAAGATATTGCCAATTTATTGTCACTGTTACTTGGCCAGCAGAATTTTAAGGTCACGACTTGCAGTACAACAGAAGAAGCCAGAAAACTGCTAAAAATTCATCGCTACGATGCCATGACAGTCGATATTCGGTTACCCGGCCAGAATGGACTTTCTTTTATCCAGGAAATTCGTGAACAGGAAACCGATTCCTGTTTACCCATTATCATTATTTCCGCCACGGCGGAAATGAATAAAAAAACCGCCGCATCATCTGCCTTGAGAATTATAGACTGGATTGATAAACCCATTGACATTAACCGCTTAGGCAAAGCGCTGCATCTGGCCTTAAAAAAATCAACCAACCATCCGGCAACCATTCTTCATGTTGAAGATAATAAAGACCTGATTGAAATGATGTCCGGTTTATTAAGTGGTAAAGCGGAATTGATACCAGCTTCGACTTTACAGGCAGCCAAGAAAAAAATTGTCAATACAACTTTTGACCTGGTTATTTTGGATATCGGTCTGCCTGACGGTAATGGCCTGGATCTCATTCCCTTGATTAATCAGCAGCAACCACTGCTTCCGGTGATTATTTTTTCAGCTCAGTCTGTTGAACAGGATATTATTAATCAGGTTGATGCTGCTTTGATAAAGTCGAAGGTAAGCAATGAAGAACTCGTTAATATTATTAAACAGCTAATCATCCCTTTAGGTTCAGAACATGACAACGCTTAGTAAAATTTTATATGCAGAAGATGAGCCCGATATACGTGAAATAGCATCGTTAGCTTTAGAAAGTATCGGTCAATTTGAAATTGCCACCTGCGAATCCGGCATACAGGTTATTGACTTGGCCATAGACTTTCAACCCCAACTCATCCTGCTGGATGTTATGATGCCTGATATGGACGGTCCTACCACCTTAAAGGCCCTCAAAGTCCATGAAACTCTCAAAGATGTTCCGGTAATTTTTTTAACCGCAAAAATACTGCCTGATGAAATCAGGCGCTTTAAAGCATCTGGCGCCACGGATGTCATTAGCAAACCTTTTGACCCTATGACCCTGGCTAACCAAATCAACCACATTTGGTCAAGCTTGTAATGGACAGTAAAACCAAACAAGCTATCAGCCGAATACAAGAGTTGCAGCAGACTTTTTCCAGAAACCTGGTCGGTCATATTGATGAATTATGCCAAACCGCTCTACAACTGGATTTGCAACTGCCGGCCCAGGCGAGAAAAAATCAGCTAAACTTACAAAACACCAGCGATTTAGCGCATAAATTAGCCGGCTCGGCCGGAACCTTTCAATTTACTGAGGTTTACACCTTAGCTAAAAAAATCGAACATCTTTGTAGCTGTTTATTAGACACACCGCCTGCATTTCCTGATGACTGGTCTGATGACTGGCTTCAACTTCAACAATTACTGACTGAAATCAAGCTGGCGTCAACTGTCCGGCAACCTTTCGTCACATTTCAGCAACACACTGATCCCGGCACAGATAATGCCGATTTTTCAAGCCCTGAACACAACAAAATCATTCTGGTTGATGACGATGAACTGCTTGCATCATTAATTCAGGAACAGGCGAGACATTTTGGCTACTCAATAAGTTGCATTAACAACCCAGAAGATCTATCCGCTTTTCTGGATAAAGAAACACCTGCAATCATTCTAATGGATATTGTTTTCCCCAACAATACCTTTAATGGTATTGATCTGGTAAAACAATTAAAAGCATCCAACAAAATATCGTGTCCGGTCATTTTTTTATCCAACAGGGAAGACTTTGGCGCCAGACTGGAGGCCGTTCGCGTCGGCGGCAATGGTTATATCCTCAAGCCTGTCAATATTCTTGAATTGGTAGAAATGATCGATAGGCAACTCAACAAAAGTATCAATGAAAACTATCGTGCATTAATCCTTTCTCATGACCTTGATGTCGGCTGCTATTATGAAGAAATCCTTACTCCATATAATTTTACTTGCAAAACGATTAGCGATCCTTTAACTACCACGGAAACACTGGTTTGGTTTTCGCCGGATATTATCCTTCTGGATATTAAACTACCAGATTGTAGCGGTTTTGAAGTCGCCAAAGTCATTCGTCAAGATAATCGATTTGCTCATATTCCTATTTTACTGTTATCGACTGAGAATGGTGATGAATATAAAATAGAAGCGCTTAAAGCCGGAGGCAACTGTTTTATTAATAAAAACACTGCTGTCGAAACATTGCTCACAGGTATCATTTGTCATAGCCAACGTTCAAAAGAATTACACGCAGTCATCAACCGGTTACGAAAAGATGAAATTCGCTTTCAGGCGGTTAGTCATTCATCCACTGATGCCATCATTACACTTAATAAAGATGGCCTCATTATTTTCTGGAATGAAGGTGCTGAAAATATTTTTGGTTATCAATCCCTTGAAGTCATCGGCCAAGCCATAGACTTCATCATTCCTGCTGAACATCAGGAACGACACCGCCAAGGTTTTAAAAAACTGCTATCCAATGGCACCCGGCTACAACACCGCTCAATCGAAACTCAGGCAATTACCAAAGAGCAAAGGATAATATCCATTGAACTCACCTATACGGAGTGGCTATCAGGAAATGAACGCTTTATTACTAGTATTATTCGAGATACCACGCATCGCAAAGAAATAGAAAATGAATTGCAAAATCAGCAAGAAAACTTAAAAGCTATCGTTACCAACTCGGCTGAAGGCATTATTACAATTAATGAACGGGGCATCATTGAGATGGCGAACCCTAAAGCACTGGAGATTTTTTCTTATGCAGCCGATGAACTAAAAGGACAAAATATATCAGCGCTAATGCCTAAAGAAATGCGTCATCAACACGAGCAATATCTCAACCATTCTGAAATACATGCACCTAAAATAATCAATAAGGCAAGAGAGCTTCAAGGACTACGTAAAGACGGATCTGTATTCCCTATGGAATTGAATGTTTCTCCCATGATGATTAATGGTGTTAAAAAATATGTCGGTATTCTTCACGATATCACCGAACGTAAAAATACGCTGGCAACCATCACAGCTGCAAAACTAGAGGCGGAAAATGCCAATCAGGCAAAGTCTCAATTTTTATCCAGTATGAGCCATGAATTGCGTACCCCGTTAAATGCTATCTTAGGATTTACTCAATTACTACAAGAAGACCGGCAAGCGCCACTCAATGAAGACCAAAAGGAGTCTTTGGATCATATCTATTCGGCCGGCCGTCACTTATTAACCCTTATCGATGAAGTGCTTGACCTGTCAAAAATTGAAACTGGCAATATAAATGTAAAACTTGAAGCTATTAACCTGATTCAAATCATTAAAGAATCAATAGAGTTAATCAGTCCGCAGGCTCGTACAGCACAAATCAAACTGATAACCCAATTTCCCGATAAAGAAACAATCCTGGTAAAAGCAGATTCGTTTCGCTTGAATCAGGTGCTCACCAATCTGCTGACCAATGCCATTAAATATAACCAAAAGCAGGGTTCCGTTTCGGTGTGGCTTTCTCAAAACGGGAATAAGGTCCGTATTTTTGTAAAAGATACCGGACTTGGCATTCCTGACGATATGATGAAAGACCTGTTCAAGCCTTTTAATAGATTGGGAGCTGAACAATCAGATATTGAAGGAACAGGAATTGGTTTGACAATCACCAAAATGTTAGTGGAAATGATGGGCGGTACCATTGGTGTTGAAAACAGTTTCGGCAAAGGCTGCATTTTCTGGATAGAACTGGAAACAGCACAAGCTGCAAAAATCACCAGAAACACCCCATTCTCGCTTGTTCAACCAAAGTTCGAGCATCATCAACAAACATCAGCTATTAAAATTCTTTATATTGAAGACAACCCGGCCAACCGCCTGTTAATGAAAAAAATCATTACCAGTCATACTGACTTTCAATATAACGAAGCATTTAATGGCAACGAAGGATTACAGAGAGCTCTAAAAATCAGACCGCAAATTATTCTTTTAGACATAAACCTGCCGGATATGGATGGCTTTGAGGTTTTTGAGCAATTACAAAAAAACAACATAACGGCAACAGCAAAAGTTATTGTGGTTTCTGCCAATGCAATGCCGGCAGATATTGCCAAAGGTAAAGCAATGGGTTTTTTTGATTATGTCACTAAACCGATTGAGCGACGAAAATTGCTTGCAACCTTGAACAAAGCTTTATATCGGAACCTGTAATGCTGTCAGTAACAAAAATCCTAAATGATTGCATGTCAAATGGCTGCGAGTGTTGATAGATTTTATAAATATCGGGGCGACCCTCGGTCAGGGTGCCGGTCTTGTCGAGCGCGATCACGCGCACGT
>CAYYSO010000009.1:0-35322 GCA_964474415.1 uncultured Methylomarinum sp.
TAAGGATACCGGAAAA
This sequence comes from uncultured Methylomarinum sp., assembly GCA_964474415.1. Classification (GTDB taxonomy): domain Bacteria; phylum Pseudomonadota; class Gammaproteobacteria; order Methylococcales; family Methylomonadaceae; genus Methylomarinum. The sequence continues at coordinate 17 of CAYYSO010000009.1, forward strand.
GATGTTCAAAAGAATTCGCGGCCTTTTTTCTAATGATTTATCCATTGATTTAGGAACAGCAAATACCTTAATTTACATACCAGGCCAGGGAATTGTTCTGAATGAGCCTTCAGTGGTTGCGATTAAAGAAGACCGTATTCGTGGGGCAAAAACAATTGCCGCAGTTGGTATTGATGCCAAGCACATGTTGGGCCGTACGCCGGGAAATATTACTGCTATCAGGCCTTTGAAAGATGGTGTAATTGCGGATTTTGCCGTTACTGAGCGGATGCTGCGGTTTTTTATCGAAAAAGTACATGAAAGCAAATTGTTACGGCCAAGTCCGCGCATTTTGATATGCGTACCTTGTGGTTCAACCCAGGTTGAACGGCGCGCCATTCGTGAGTCTGCGGCCATGGCCGGAGCAAGAGAAGTCTATTTAATTGAAGAGCCCATGTCGGCTGCGGTGGGGGCAGGTCTGCCGGTAGATGAAGCGCATGGCTCCATGGTGCTGGACATTGGCGGAGGAACGTCAGAAGTGGCGGTTATTTCCCTGAATGGAATTGTTTATTCAGCTTCCGTCAGAATTGGTGGCGATCGTTTTGATGAGGCTATTATCAATTATGTGCGTAGAAATTATGGCACCTTGATTGGTGAAGCTACGGCAGAAAAAATTAAGCATGAAGTCGGGGCAGCCTACCCAGGCAGTGAGGTCAGAGAAATTCAGGTGACAGGACGTAACCTGGCAGAAGGGGTGCCGCGCAGTTTTTCTTTAAACAGTAATGAAATTTTGGAAGCATTACAGGAACCGTTATCCGGTATTGTCGGCTCCGTGAAAGTGGCACTGGAGCAGACGCCACCGGAATTAGGCGCCGATGTAGCCAATCGCGGTATCGTATTAACCGGTGGTGGCGCTTTATTAAAAGACATAGATCGTTTGATCGCTGAAGAAACAGGTTTGCCTGTTTATATTGCCGATGACCCTTTAACTTGTGTAGCCAGAGGGGGGGGTATGGTTCTGGAAATGCTGGATGAGAAAGGGGTTTCGGCATTTTCTCTGGAATAGTTATTTTGCGTCTTTAATGGCTGGAAAATGGGGTGAGGTAAAAGGTAGAATAGCTGTATTGACATTTATTAATGCGAACCAGCAATAAGCACCTTGCGCCTCAGTTAATTCCCTTAAAATTCAACCATTTGTTATCCATTAGCAATGGGGGTTGATGCATAACAATATTGATTACCATGAAGGACATGACGAGCATGAAGAAAAGAGATAAAGCGACTTACAGAATAATCAAATGACTTGAATTCAGGTTATGAAAAAAAGCGATATAAAATGTAGAAAAATTCTTCAAGTCCTTCATGCTCTTCATGGTAAAAAATAACGTAACTATTCAGTATGTTTAAGTTTGTCCTAATCTTCCAATATCAGTGGCTTATGTCACATGCAAGCCTACAGGGATGTATTTACGGCGTCTTCTGGAATAACTCACCGATATTGAAAACATAAATACGCTGAATAGTTACAAAATAACATTATCTAGAATCAGAACCCGTTATCAATACAAAATTTCTTCGTAAGAGGTTTCACCATAAAGCTTTTATTTGCCACTGGCCCATCACTGAATACCCGTTTGTTAGTGGCCGTTCTGGTATCTGTGTTATTACTGGTTACAGATCATCGCAGTAATGGTCTAGACAAACTGAGGTCAGTGTTGTCATTGATTGTTTATCCGCTTCAGGTGCTGGTCAGTATGCCCGTAGATGCATATGAATATATCAGTGATACGGTTATTTCCTATAGTCAGCTGAAAGACGAAAACCAACGGCTTAAAGAGTCTCAACTTGTCAATGATGCCAAATTGTTAAAATTGGCGGCACTGGAAAAAGAGAATATTCGATTGCGGGCTTTACTGGAAAACTCGTTCAAATTGGGTGAGCAGGTTTTAGTGGCAGAGTTATTGGCTGTAAATCTTGTGCCTTATGAGCATACTGTTGTGGTCAATAAGGGTAGCCGGTTTGGCGTACATAGCAAACAACCGGTTATGGATGCTTACGGTATTGTTGGGCAGGTAATACGGACGATGCCGACCAGCTCTGAAATTATGCTGATAACGGATCCTAATCATGCCATTCCTGTCCAGGTGAATCGCAACGGTTTACGAACTATTGCCATTGGCAGCGGACAGATCAATCGAGTTAATCTACCATTTTTGCCAAATAATGCCGATATTCTTCCGGGTGATTTGCTGGTAACGTCCGGTCTTGGTGGAACTTTTCCGCAAGGTTATCCGGTAGCCGTAGTTGATGAGTTTACCGTTCGACCCAATAAACCTTTTGCCAGTATTCATGCGACACCTAAGGCTAAACTGGATAAAAGTCGGGAAATGCTGATTGTTTGGAGCGATTCTACCCCTGTACCATTAATGGAAAACAAAGTAGATACAGAACCGGTACAAACTCATGTCACCGAATAATCAAACGGGTAGCATTACCTTTATCCTGACTATTGCGATAGCAATGGGTATGAGAATCATACCTTTTTCTCCGACGCTGGATTATTTTAACCCGGACTGGGTCTTGTTGGTGCTGATGTACTGGTCACTGGCTTTGCCGGAACGGGTTGGGGTGTTTAACGGCTGGCTGGTTGGATTGTTGGTCGATGTGTTAACGGGGCGCTTGCTGGGACAATACGCCCTCATTTATTCGTTAGTGTGTTATTTTGGTGTCAAATTTCATAAACGGATACGACGTTATCCGATTCCTCAACAGAGTGTTTTTGTATTTTTCTGTCTGTTGTTTTCCCAATTGATTATTTTCTGGATAGAAAGTATGCAAGCAAGTAATCGCCTGCAGTATGCTTTTTGGTTTCCGGTTTTTTCCGGCACATTTTTTTGGCCGGTTGTTTGTTTTTTGCTGCGTTTTGTTCGTGTCCAGGGGCGAATTGTTTAGCTGCTTATGTATAGAAAGTATGCGGTAAAAGATACTCTGGAAGAGAATCGTGTTTTTTTAGGCCGGGTTGTTGCAGCCTTTGTATTGATTATCCTGTTAACCCTGGGACTGGTTATTCGCTTGATATATTTACAGGTTGTTGGTCATGAGCACTATGTGACTCTGGCTAAGGATAATCGTATCAAGGTGGTGCCATTGCCGCCAACGCGAGGGATTATTTACGATCGACATGGCAGAATACTGGCAGAAAATATCCCTTCTTACAGTCTTGAGCTCATTCCTGAACAGATCAAGGATCTTGATAAAACCTTAACAAGGTTGCAACAACTACTGGATATATCCGACGAAAAAATAGAGCAATACCAAAAACAACGACAACGCCGGAAGTATTTTAGCAGTACCCCTTTGCTTCTGCGGATGAGTGATGAAGAAGTGGCCAAGTTTGCGGTGGTTAGACCTTATTTTCCGGGGGTTGACATTCATGCCCGTCTGGTTCGCCATTACCCTTATGGAGATTTGACGGCTCATGTAGTTGGGTATGTGGGACGTATCAATGAAAGGGAACTCAAATCTTTGCCTGAGTCCGAATATCGGGGAACCAATCATATCGGCAAAATCGGTATTGAGAAAACCTATGAGAAATACCTGCATGGGATAAATGGATATGCTGAAATTGAGACTAATGCCCAGGGGCGGGCAGTCAATTCAGTCGATGCGGTTGGTCCTGTTCCCGGTTCAAATATTTATTTAACCCTGGATATTGATCTGCAAAGAACCGCTTATGATGCCCTGGAAGAATATAACGGTGCAGCCGTGGCGATAGAAATACAGAGCGGCGATGTGCTGGTGTTTGCCAGCCGTCCGGGATTTGATCCCAACCCTTTTGTTTATGGTATCAGTCGTAAATCCTATAAGGCCCTGCAGGAATCGGACGACCAACCCTTGTTTAACCGGGCTTTAAGAGGCCAATATCCGCCCGGATCTACAATAAAGCCGTTTATTGGGCTGGCCGGTTTGGAGTATAAGGCGACGGATTTTCACCATAAGCTTTTTTGCCCCGGGTTTTATCAGCTACCCAATGTCAGTCACCGTTATCGTGACTGGAAAAAGTGGGGGCATGGACTGGTTGATTTGAATGATGCGATTACCCAGTCATGTGATGTTTATTTTTATGATTTGGCCTTGACTCTGGGGATTGATAATATCCATGCATTTTTGGCAAAATTTGGTTTTGGTGACAAATCAGGGCTAGACTTGATTGGCGAGCAGGCTGGTCTGTTACCTTCACGAGAATGGAAGAGAAAAAAAAGAAATCAACCGTGGTATCCCGGTGAAACACTGATTACCGGAATTGGCCAAGGCTTTACCCAGGTAACGCCCTTACAATTGGCCAGAGCGACAGCAACGCTGGCAAATTACGGAAAGGTAGTGACGCCTTATCTGGTTGATAGAATTATCAATAGCAATTACACCACGCCCGGACCTGTCCAATCCGGCGAAATTATTCCGTTAAAACAGCGTAATGTTGATGATATTATCAGTGCAATGATTAACGTTGTTCATGGCGCCAGAGGAACGGCCAGAAGAATAGCGAAAGGGATTGACTATCAAATCGCTGGTAAAACCGGTACCGCACAGGTTTTTTCCGTTAAGCAGGAAGAAAAGTACAATGAAGAGGAAATTGCATTTAAACTGAGGGATCATGCTTTGTTTATTGCATTTGCGCCGGCCCATGAGCCTAAAATAGCGGTTGCAGTGGTGGTTGAAAATGGTGGACATGGCGGCTCTGTTGCGGCGCCTATTGCCGGTAAAATTATTAAACAATATCTTGCTGCGAATGAGAAGGTCGTGAATGAAGAATGAAACCCGCAGTGAACAGTTTCTGCCTCCTTCATTACTGGGGAAACTGCTGAGAAAACTGCATATCGATATTCCCTTGTTTACCGGTATAGTTCTTGTAGGTATGCTCAGTTTTCTGGTGTTATACAGTGCCGGAGGGCAGGAGACAGCCATTTTAATTCGCCAGGCCATAAGGATGGGAGTTGCGTTTGTATTTATGACATTGTTGGCGCATGTTGATCCATATCAATTTAAACGACACTCGGTATTGTTATTTTCCATTGGAGTTGTTTTACTGGTGGCGGTATTGGTGTTAGGACAAATAGGTAAAGGCGCCCAGCGCTGGCTGGATTTTGGTTTTTTTCGTTTTCAACCGTCGGAAATGATCAAAATAACGACGCCAATGATGATTGCCTGGTATTTATCAGAATATGCGTTACCACCCAGGCGCAAACAATTAATGGTGGCCGGACTATTAATTATTATTCCTACATTATTGATTGCCAAACAGCCGGATTTAGGAACCTCATTATTAGTAGCCAGTTCTGGATGTGCGGTATTATTTTTTGCCGGACTGTCCTGGCGTTTTATGCTGACAACCATCCTGGTACTGGCTTCATTAACGCCGGTGTTATGGCATTTTATGCGTGAATACCAGCGGGATCGAGTGCTTACCTTTCTCAATCCTGAAGCCGATCCGATGGGGCGCGGGTATCATATTATCCAGTCTAAAATTGCAATCGGTTCGGGTGGGATCAATGGCAAGGGCTGGCTGGGAAGTACCCAGTCCAACCTGGATTTTTTGCCGGAAAGCTCAACTGATTTTATTTTTGCCGTATTTGCCGAAGAGTTTGGGTTGTCAGGGTGTTTGGGATTGCTGACAGTGTATTTATTGATTATCAGCCGATGTTTATATATTGCCGTTCAGGCTCAGGATACCTACAGCCGGTTGCTGGCGGGCAGTTTAACGTTTACTTTTTTTGTCTATGTGTTTGTCAATATAGGCATGGTGATTGGTATCCTGCCGGTTGTCGGGGTACCTTTACCTTTAATCAGTTATGGCGGCACCTCTATGGTGACCTTGATGGCAGGCTTCGGTATTTTGATGTCCATACATACCCATAGAAAATTTTTACCTACTTGAGCAAAAATGAAAACTAAAAATACAGTAGCAATATTGCTAGGCTGTTTGCTAATGCTTTTTTCCTCCTCCGGATTAACAGCCGTTGAAGAATCAGAACTGTTGAATGATTTTGTTGACAAAATGGTCAGTCGACATCAATTTGATGAAGCCAAATTGAAAGATTTGTTTAAATCGGTAGAAATTAAACAAAATATTTTAAAGGCAATATCCAGGCCGGCCGAAAGCATGCCCTGGCATAAATACCGCAAAATTTTTATGACCGAATCGCGGATTAATGCCGGCGTAAGATTTTGGCAGGAAAATAAAGCGGTATTGGAAGCGGTGGAGCAACAATATGGTGTTCCAGCGGAAATAATTACAGCCATTATTGGTGTAGAGACCCGTTATGGCGGCAATACGGGGTCGTACCGTGTTATTGATGCCTTATCAACATTGGCATTTGCTTATCCAAAGCGCAGCAAGTTTTTTCTCAGCGAGCTGGAAAACTTTTTAATTTTGGTTCGGGAAGAAAATATGAACCCTCTTACTCCCGTAGGGTCTTACGCTGGCGCGATGGGGATGCCGCAGTTTATGCCTAGTAGCTACCGACATTATGCTGTGGATTTCGATCAGGATAAAAAACGGGATATTTGGAAGAATAATGCCGATGTGATTGCCAGTGTAGCCAATTATTTTGCCGAACATCAGTGGCAGAAAGGTGGTGCTGTAGCCTTTCCGGTTTCTTCCGGGAGCAATAGTTATAAACAGGCTCTAAGTAATGGCTTGAAGCCGGATATATTGGTTGAAAAATTACAGCAGATGGATATTAGCACTCCTGAGCAATTAAGGAAAAAAGACAAGGTCAAACTGCTAAGGTTTAAACAGATAAACGGTGATGATTTGTGGATCGGATTACATAATTTTTATGTAATTACCCGCTATAATCACAGCCCACTGTATGCAATGGCAGTGTATCAGCTAAGCCAGGCTATTGTGGATATAAAGAAAGCTGCCAATGAAAAATAAAATAATCGTTTTGATGCTGTTTTTTATCAGCGGCTGTACTATTGATCCGACAGTAACCGACAGTGCCCCCAAATATGTACCTGTAAACGTGATGGCTGTAGCCGATGCAATACCTCGTTATGAAAAACGCACACGGGCTGGCAACCCCGAAACCTATGAAGTGCTGGGTAAACGTTATACTGTTTTGGCTGACAGCAAAGGCTATCAACAACGCGGGGTCGCATCCTGGTACGGCACCAAGTTTCACGGCAAAAAAACGGCTAATGGTGAAACTTATGATATGTATGGCATGACAGCTGCACACAAAACTCTACCGATACCCAGTTATGTCAGAGTGACCAATCTAAAAAATCAACGTAGCGTGGTGGTAAGGATCAATGACCGGGGACCGTTCCATGACAATAGAATTATCGATTTGTCATATACGGCAGCGGTTAAATTAGGTATACAGCAAACAGGAACAGGTTTTGTAGAAGTTAAAGCGCTTGAGCCGGTATTGCAAGAAGATGCAGCCAGGATGGAATCTGTAAAACAAACAGGCAGTGAAAAAATGTATTTGCAGGTTGGCGCTTTTAGTAACCCGTTTAATGCCAGGCAATTACAGGAAAAAATTTCCGCTATTCAACTGACTGATGCCAGACTCAAAGTTTCTCGGGCACAAGGTGAAACCCTATACAAAGTACAGATTGGACCGCTGACTTCTGTTGATAAAGTCGATGAAATAAGCACTCGTCTGGCTGTGATAGGGGTAACAACGACTAAATTAGTTGCCGATGAGTGACTATAACTGTTGTAATGAACATCCTCAGTTTTACTATTACTACCATTAAGTTAAGAGTTTTATATTTACAATCAATGGGGTATAGGGATATTTTGTAGGTTGGGTTAGATTTTTTGGACGAAGCCATAAAAAACGTACCCCAACAGAGTTCAGTTTTGCGCTGAAATGTTGGGGTTCGTTCCTCTCCAAACCTACCATAACATTTTGTTTATTATATCTTTTTGACTTAATGTCAGTGCGTTTTACTATGGGTACAGATTATTGATTTATCAGGATTTTACAGCGGAACTTTCATCGTATATAGATGGGGCTGGCTGGTGCGGCGTAAAACAAGAGATGTTTTCGGCCATGCCTGTGGTTTATATATACAAACACGCTGAATAGATGCCCAATAATTTTATTTTTTTAGCGTTCTTTCGATACATGACTATGATTCTTTTTTCCCGTAATGTGGCTGTTATTTTAACTGGTTTGCTATTGGTCAGTTTTTTGCAAACGGTTTATGCAGGCAACAATATTTTAATTCCTTCTGCTCCTAGCGTAGCTGCAAGTAGTTATATTCTGATGGACTTTAATAGCGGCAGAGTTTTGGCAGAAAAAAATGCTGATAAAAAGCTACCTCCGGCCAGTTTAACCAAAATAATGACAGTCTATGTGGTGTTCCGTGAACTGAGTAATGGACATTTAACGCTGGATGAAAAGGTCACAATCAGTAAAAAGGCTTGGCGAACGCCGGGTTCACGGATGTTTGTCGAAGTTAATAAGCAGGTTACTGTTGAAAATTTACTGAAAGGTGTGATTATCCAATCCGGAAATGATGCCAGTGTCGCTTTGGCTGAACATGTTGCTGGCAATGAAGCGACTTTTGCTGAATTGATGAATCAACAGGCTCAGCGGTTGAGCATGAGCAATACCCATTACCAGAATAGTATGGGATTACCGGTTGACAATCACTATACCACGGCTAGAGACCTGGCAATACTGACACAGGCGTTGATCAAAGACTTTCCTGAATATTATCGCTGGGATTCACAAAAACAATTTACCTATAACAACATTACTCAACATAACCGTAATAAATTATTATGGCGTGATCAATCAGTCGATGGCGTAAAAACAGGGCATACGGACGAGGCGGGCTATTGCCTGGTGGCTTCCGCAAAACGCAATGATATGCGCTTGATTTCCGTGGTTATGGGGACTGCGAGTGAAAATGCCCGAGCCACTGAAAGTCAGGCGTTATTAAATTACGGTTTCCGTTTTTTTGAAACTCATAAGCTTTATGGTGCGATGACGCCATTGACAGAAACGCGGATCTGGAAAGGGGACCGGAAAAAATTGCCACTGGGTTTGACGGATGATTTGTATGTAACTGTTCCTAGAAGACATTTTAATGATTTGAAGGCAGAAACCCAAGTTGATAGTAGAATTATAGCCCCTATCAAAGAAGGGGAGTCTGTGGGTACTTTAAATGTGACACTGGCCGGGGGGACGTTGATTAACAAACCGCTTATTGCCCTTAATGACGTTGCCAAAGGTAGTTTTATTCAGCGGATTTATGATGAAGCAATGCTGTTGTTGGAGCGGAAATAATGGAGAACAAAGTTTACTTAAACGGAGAATACCTGCCGATGTCTAAAGCAAAAGTTTCAGTGCTTGACCGGGGGTTCTTGTTTGGGGATGGTGTTTACGAAGTAATTCCAGCATACAATGGACACCTGTTCAGACTTAACGACCATTTGGCGCGTCTGGATAACAGCTTGAATAATATACGCTTGGGATTGTCATATAGTCTCGAAAAATGGCAGGAAATATTACAGCCGCTGTTGGCACAGGATTACCGGGACCAATATATTTATTTGCAAATTACTCGCGGTGTTGTGCCGAATAGAGATCATGCATTTCCTTCTCAGGCTGTACCTACCGTATTTGCCATGTGTTCGGATATCAAGCATTTTGAAGACAGAGAAAAGGGGGTTAAAGCAGTAACAATGGATGATAGTCGCTGGGATTTGTGCAATGTCAAAGCGACCACTTTGTTGGCCAATATACTATTAAGGCAACAAGCTGTTGAGCAGGGCTGCGCTGAAGCTATACTAATAAAAAACGGCTATGTCACTGAAGGGGCCGCCAGTAATATTTTTGCGGTGATTGATGGTGTACTGATGACACCGGCAAAAAACGGTGACATACTTCCTGGAATTACTCGCGATGTAATTATCGAACTGGCTCAAGAAAATGATATTGCCGTTAGTGAAAATGTCATTGCTTTGACAGCCTTAGAGACAGCAAGCGAAATCTGGGTAACCAGTTCAACACGGGAAATTATACCAGTAGTTGAGTTGGATGGCGTCAAGGTGGCAGACGGTCAACCCGGCCCGGTCTGGCAAACGATGAATCAACTTTTTCAACAGTATAAGCAGTCTGTATCATGAGTGAACAAGAAACACTTCTGGAATTTCCTTGTCAATTTCCGATAAAAGCCATGGGTAAGACCAGCGAACATTTTGATATGACAGTGGTTGAAATTGTCAGGCGGCATGTTGACGATATAAAAGAGGGTGCAATTTCAAGCAGGCCCAGCAAAGGCGGAAAATATACAGCGGTAACAGTGGTAATTGAAGCTACCAGTAAAGAACAGCTGGATGCAATTTATCAAGGGTTGACGGATTGTTCTGAGGTGTTGATGGCATTATGATATGAAATATCAAGATAACATTAATACCAGTTCCATGCTCCAGCGTCACTACCATTAAGTTAAAAAAATGTGAGTAGCTGTAGATGCGAATTCATTCGCACTGTGTGGATAAATCCGCACCTACACCCATAGCTAACGTCAATAAAACAGCTTAATTAATGACAGTAATGCTCCAGCGTGGTAACTATTACAAATGCAAATCTTACTGAAAAACCTGGGATTACAAGACTACATACCCATCTGGCAACAAATGCAGCAATTCACAGCGATAAGAACGTCGGAAACAGCTGATGAAGTCTGGATTGTTGAGCATCCTCCGGTTTATACTCTGGGTTTAAACGGCAAACAGGAACATTTGCTTAATCCGGGGAAAATTCCAGTGGTCGAAACAGATAGAGGCGGGCAGGTTACCTATCATGGACCGGGGCAATTGGTTGTCTATTTGCTGGCTGATATAAGACGTCTGAAGGTTGGTCCGCGGCAAATGGTATCTGTACTGGAAAATGCCATGATCAATGCTTTGGCGCAATATGGCGTCGACTCTCAGGCCAAAGCCGATGCGCCGGGCGTATATATCAACGAAAAAAAAATAGGTTCGGTAGGGTTGCGCATCAAAAAAGGCTGTAGTTACCACGGGTTAAGTTTCAATAATCAAATGGATCTGAGTCCATTTCGGCGCATTAACCCTTGTGGTTATGCCGGTCTTGAGGTGACCCAGCTGGCGGATCAGGGGGTTGATATATTAACGCATGAACTGGCTGTACCCGTTATTCACGATATAGAAAAGGCTCTTCAAGCATGAATCTTAATTCCCCTTCAAGATCGACACCGGAAACCCATCAGCGTAATGCCGATAAATTATCTCGAATACCCATCAAAGTTGAAAAGTCGGCAATCGTATTACGCAAACCGGAATGGATTCGTGTCAAAATTACAGCCAACGATAAAGTTGCACAAATCAAAAAATCATTAAGAACGAACAGTTTACATAGTGTATGTGAAGAAGCGGCTTGCCCTAATCTGGGTGAATGTTTCAGTCATGGCACGGCCACCTTTATGATTATGGGGGATTTGTGTACCCGTCGCTGCCCGTTTTGTGATGTGGCACATGGAAAACCTTCCGTACTGGATAAACAGGAGCCGGTTAATCTGGCCAACACTATTGCCCAGATGGCGCTTAAATATGTGGTCATTACCTCAGTTAACCGGGATGACCTGAAAGACGGCGGAGCAGGGCACTTTAGCGATTGTATTAAGGCTATCAGACAACAGATACCGACCACTAAAATCGAAATACTGGTGCCTGATTTTCGTGGACGGCAGGAGATTGCCATTGATATTCTTAAGAGACAGCCTTGCGATGTGTTCAATCATAATCTGGAAACCATACCACGGTTATATCGACAGGCCAGGCCAGGTGCTGATTATCAGGAATCACTGCAATTGTTGAATGCATTTAAAGAAAAACAGCCCCGGATTCCAGCCAAGTCAGGTTTGATGGTCGGTATTGGTGAAACAGAAGATGAAGTTGTTCAGGTCATGGAGGATCTGCTGGCACATGGTTGCAGTATGTTAACTATAGGACAGTATCTGCAACCGAGTAAAGATCATCTTCCGGTACAGGAATACATTCACCCGCAACAGTTTGAGCGTTATGCGGGTATTGCAAAAAATCTGGGGTTTCAACAGGTGGCCAGCGCACCGCTGGTCAGGTCATCCTACCATGCTGATTTGCAGGCACAAGCTCTAATCACTAATAAACTTCCCTGAAAATAATCTGATTATTCTGCGTGTTGGAATAGTTATTATTGTCATTACTTTTCCCTTTAGTATGCCTGGGGGTGTTATTGGCAGTAAAGGCATTGAATGGACCCATCGCATTTTTTATTCGGGCAAAGTCCTTGTTGCTTGCGTTGCTGTTTAACACTGATTTACAGTCGGAGCTACTGTTAGGTATGGTGACCTTCCAGTTTTTCGGATTACATGGGCTATTTGTGCAGATTTGGAAAAAATCAATAGCATCCCCTTTATTGTCTTTCAATAGCACTTCGACCCCCTGCGCTGGATTTAATTTCTGGTTATTAGGGATATTGAAAATAAGATAGCTTTTTTTAGGATAAATAGCGGGGAGAGTAAACTTGCAGATTCCATATTGATTACAGCTTTGCCAGCCAGTAGCGGTGCCATTGGATGGAATGCTGATACAACTACCAGCATTGGTATAACATAACTCCCAGCCGTTCAGGCTGGAGTCGCTTTGCATGAACAGTTCAATAAATTGCTGAGCCCCTTGTGAACTGCTGACATAAACTTCATTTAAAATTGTTGGAACCGGAATATTGCTGATATTGGTCATATCGATACATGAAACAGATGATGTTTCATTATTATCTGTTGGTTTACAGCCTTTGCTTTTCTTATCTTTATTGCACTTTTTGACCTTTTTGACCTTTTTGACCCTGTTGTCTCTGTTGTCTCTGTTGTCTCTGTTGTCTCTGTTGTCTCTGTTGTCTCTGTTGTCTCTGTTGTCCACATCGCCCTGACCTTTCTTGTCAGCGTAGACTATAGACGAGTCTAAGCATGTCAGGGCGCCGATTAGGATTGAAAAAGAAAGCAGTAAATGTTTAATCATGCTCAATTGGTTTTTGGCAAATGGGGCAGATATGCTGATTATTGTTCGAAACTTTCCAGCCAGCCTCTAAGGCTTGACTGATGGAGCCTTCAAACCAGGCTCTACCATCACTGATCCTGCGACCATTACGTTCATGGAGTCTGGAGCTGCGGCGAAACTCAATACAACGCAATCCTTGTGGATTACAAATATCACAGAAAATAAAGGTTCTTATGCTCATGTGTGTGACAGGTCTCGTTTTTTTTAATATTGTGTAAGTAAAAAATTACTTCGTCTAAAATAATAGTCTAGATTAAAATAAGGTTTTATTTTTTTAGTGAGGTGAAAAAGTGATGGGCAATAAGCAGCAAGGTTTTACATTGATTGAACTGATTATGGTGATCGTTATTTTGGGTATTTTGGCCGCTACCGCGTTACCGAAGTTTGTGAACTTGAGCGGTGATGCCCGTAAAGCAACTTTGGAAGGAATGCTGGGTTCTGTCAACTCTACCTTGGCAATTGTTCACAGTAAAGCGATTATTGACGGAAAGGCTGTGAAAAAAAATGATGCTGTAACTATTGATGGGGTTAACGTGAAGCTAGGTTACGGATATCCCAGAAATGCAACTGAGCTGTTAAAAATGATGAATTATGATAAGAATGTTTTTGCGGCTAAGGGGAAGCTGATAAGACATACAGCAGCCGTTAAACCTGCAAATTGTGCTATTACCTATACTGCGGCAACCAGCGCGACTACTCCGGCGACTGCAGCATTGGTTTCTTCTCTGGACTGCTCATAATCTCACACGGGTTGTGCAACACAATGAGATGGTCAAGGGAGTGACTCTGCTGGAATTTGTTTTAGTGTTGGTCATTGTCGGGATATTAGCGGTTTATGCTGCTCCCGTATTTATGAATAAGCAGGATTACGAGAAGCAGTTTTTTTTTGATGAGATATTGAACGCAATCCGTCAGGCTCAAAAACTGGCTATTGCATCAAGCTGCAATGTGATAGTCAGCATTCAGAATAACAATTATCAGGTTTTGCAGCCGCAAGACCGTACCAAGTGTTCATCGACTTCGACGACAGATTATCAACTGGCGATACATCCGGGTACACAGCAGGCATTTACCGGCAGCAGTCAAAGCGGTGTTTCATTAGTGATTGAATCGCCGGCACTAACTGCATTTGTTTTTAATGCATTGGGACAGTCTGTTTCAGCTTCGTCAATTGTAGTGACCATTGGTGGCAGTAAAAAAATCACGGTCGTCGGCGAAACCGGCTTTGTTTATGACAGTACGCCATAAACAGCAAAAAGCATTTACGCTGATAGAACTGACGATTGCCATCGTTATTATCAGTATTGCACTCGCCGGTATTTTATCGGTGATCAACTTGACTGTCAGTCATAGTGCTGATCCGGCGGTTCAGCAACAAGCGGTTGCGATTGCCGAATCCTATCTTGAAGAAATACTGGCAAAGAAGTTTTGTGAAGATTTCTCGGATGGTTCTGTTAATTGCGCGGATGTTGCCGGTAAGGAAAGCGGTGAAACCCGTAGCAGTTTTGATGATGTGGATGATTATCAGGGGTTGAATGATGTCAGTGTCACCAATCGTAATGGCGCGGTCGTTGCTATGCTGGCCGATTATTCGGTCAATGTCAGTGTGAGCAAACAGAACGTCAATAACGTGATAATGAAAAAAATAACGGTGTCGGTTTCAGGGCCTGGTGTGGCTGCACTGATTTTGACCGGTTATAGGGCTGCATTTTGATGATGGCTAAGCGACAGCGCGGATTTTCGCTGATTGAATTGATTTCCGTCATTGTAATTATCGGTATTCTGGCAACAATGACCACAGATATGATTGTCAAGCCGGTACAAGGTTATGTTGATTTAAGCCGCCGCGCTACTTTGGTGGATGTGGCCGAGATGGCGCTAAGACGGATGCAGCGCGATATTCGCGGGGCTTTGCCGCAAAGCTTGAAATTAAACGGGAGCAGCGAAATTGAGTTGCTGCATGTGATCGATGTTGGACGTTACCGATGGAAGCCTGGGGTGCAAAATGGCGTGGTATCCACGGATAGTCTGAATTTTTCCATAGCCGATAACGGCTTTGATGTGGTTGGGAAACTGACCGGAAACGGCAAGGTGGGGGATTGGTTATTGGTTTTAAATGAATCGGCTAGTCAGTCCGATGTTTATAGCAATCTTAATCGTTCTCAGCTTTCTGCAGTGTCTGCCACGCATGTTGGCTTTGCGAACAAGCAGTTTGTTCAGGACTCCGATAAAAAACGTTTTTTTATTGTCGATAAGCAAATCAAGTATAGCTGCGATACTTCAGCTGCCCAGCCAAAAGATAAAAAATTGTTGCGTTATGATAAAGGCCTGAATTCGGCTTCTTATTCCGCCGCAGATTTACTCGGTCAGTATTTGAGTAGTTGTATTTTCTCTATTAATGGCAATCTACTGGTTTTAACCCTGGTGTTGACCGATGAACAAGGAGAATCAGTCAGGCTCATACAGCAGGTGGAAATGAACAATCGATTATGAAAAGCAGGCAGCAGGGATTTGCCCTGGTCACGGCGATTTTTATTATGGTTATTTTAGGCCTTCTGGGTGGGTATATGGTTAATATCGGCGCAACGCAAAGTCGAACGGCTGTGTTTGCATTACAAGGTGCTCGAGCTTATCAGGCGGCCCGGGCCGGAATGGAATGGGGTAATGCCAAAATTGCCGGAGGAAGAGATTGTAACTCATTGCAGACTTTGCCCGGCAGCTTTAATGGATTGGACGGTTTTAGCGTACAGTTGGATAGTTGCGAAGAAATTGTATTTACCGAAGGTGCGCCGGCCGGAACCGTGATTATTTTTAAGATCAGCAGCGAATATGGTGCTTTTGGATCTGCAGATTATATTTACCGCCAGCTTGAAAGTAAAATTATTGATTGATTGGGCGTTTCGAATGGAATAACCATTCGTTTGTCAGCAGATTAATTCCGCCCCTACTTTTCCGAATAAAAAAATCAATGCGTAGCCGAGGACAGGTTCCACATTGGCAGAAAAATTCCCAATGCCATGATCAGCACCATGATGCCGATAATAACGATCATAAAGGGTTCTATTGCACCGGCCAGGTTTTTTAGTTCAGCATCGATTTCCGCTTCATAAAAGTCGGCCACTTCTTCCAGCATATCGCTGATATTACCGGTTTCCTCGCCGACGATGATCATTTGTATCACCAGCGGTGGAAACAGCCCGATGCTTTGTGCCATTCGGCTGATACTGTCACCTTTTTCAATGCCGATGCGCATGCGTTCCAGTTTACTGCCGATATACTGATTGCCAATTGCTTTGGCAACAATACTGATGCCGTGTATTAACGGAACCCCGGCGCTGAGAATCATGGCAAAAGATCGGGCAAAGCGCTCCATGGTGGCGCGTTCGATAATGCTGCCAACAGCAGGGATTTTTAATAAAAACCAGTGCCATTTCAATTTACCGGTAGGGGTGTTGATGTATTTGATGGTGATAAAAGCGCTAACCGCCAGCCCACCCAGGATATGCGGCCAGTATTGTACGCTGAAGTCGGAAATAGCCATTAACAAGCGGGTTTGCCAGGGTAGTTCAGCTCCCAGTTTGTCAAAGGCGCCTTTAAATGCCGGAATCACATAGATGTTAATAATGGCCATGGCAACGCTGATGGCGATGATGACCATAGTGGGATAACGTAGAGCTGATTTAATCCGGTTCTGGGTTTCTTTTTCCCGTTCCAGATAACGGGCGATTTGGAAAAAAGCCTGTTCCAGTCCACCGGTGGATTCACCAACATTGATAATGCTGACAATCAGAACGGGAAATATTTTTTCATGCCGGGACATGGCTTGAGATAATGACTGGCCGGATTCCAGATTCCGGGTAATGAGTCGCAAGGCTTTAGCCAGGGCCGGGTTGCGGGTGGACTCAACCAGACTGTTTATGGCCCGGATAATCGGGACGCCGGCTTTGGTTAAACTATACATTTGCCGACTGAACAGAATCAGATCGGTAATGTTCAGACTGTGTAATGCCTGCCAGTCTTC
Organism: uncultured Methylomarinum sp.; assembly: GCA_964474415.1. Classification (GTDB taxonomy): domain Bacteria; phylum Pseudomonadota; class Gammaproteobacteria; order Methylococcales; family Methylomonadaceae; genus Methylomarinum. The sequence continues at coordinate 17,107 of CAYYSO010000009.1, forward strand.
AAATTGTTGCAGTATATCGGTGGCTTGTGATTTCTGTTCGATAAAAACCGGAATCAGGCCCCGACTGGTCAGGTTCTGAGCAACCTGGGAAGCGGATTCCGCTTCCAGAGTGCCGGTTTGTAATTGACCTTGGTTATTACGAGCTTTATATTGGTAGAAGGCCATACTCACATACCGGTGATACGAATAACTTCTTCAACAGAAGTCAGACCTTGTTCAACCAAATCCAGCGCATACCGGGAAAAGGGTTTAAACCCCGGCGTGGACAGCGCTGTCTGAGTAAAGCCCGATGCGTCATTGTTACGTAGCGCTTCCAGTGTGGAGTGTTGCATTGCCAGTAATTCGTAAACCCCGATCCGCCCTCTGTAACCGCTGTGATTACAGTGCTGGCAACCTGTTCCCTGTTTAAAGTCGATAGTTTGAGTGTTGACTGCAAAGGTTTTTTCCAGCCAGATTTGTTGACTTTCTTGCAAGTCAACTGCCGCGTTGCAACGGTCGCAATTGCGACGCACCAGACGCTGGGCAATAATCACTTTCAGGGCGCTGGCCAGTATGTATCCGGCCACTCCCATGTCCAATAGTCGGGTGGCGGTTTCGATGGCGCCGTTAGTATGCAGGGTAGAGAAAACCAGGTGACCGGTGATGGCGGCGCGAATGGCAATTTCGGCTGTTTCACTGTCACGCATTTCCCCGACCAGAATGACATCGGGGTCCTGACGTAATGCGGAGCGCAAAACATTGGCAAAGGTCAGGCCAATTTTTTCATTGATCTGTACCTGATTAATACGCGGCAGATTATATTCCACGGGGTCTTCAGCAGTTATTATCTTGGTTTCCGGGTGATTGACTTCCGACAGTGCCGCATACAGCGTGGTGGTTTTACCGCTGCCGGTAGGACCTGTCACCAGAATAAGCCCATGCGGGTTGCGTAAAAAAGCCTTGAAGGGTGTCAGTAATTCATCGGGAATACCGAGTTTACTCAGATCCAGCAAGCCGGAAGAATGATCCAGTATTCGCATCACCACTGATTCACCATATTGGGTGGGCAGGGTCGAGAGCCTGACATCCAGAGATTTACCCTTGAAACGGATACTGAAACGGCCATCCTGGGGCAGGCGTTTTTCGGAAATATTCAGCCCGGACATCAGCTTCAGACGGACAACCAGAGCCGATGCAATCTTGATGTTGTCTAGTATTTGTTCATTTAGTACCCCATCAATACGCAGGCGGATGCGTAAGACTTTCTCATCGGGCTCAATATGAATATCCGAGGTATTGGTTTGTGCGGCATCTTCAAAAATGGATTGTAATAATTTAACCACCGGGGCATCGGCAACTTCGTCAGAGCTGAGCAGAGAATTGAAATCAAAATCATGCTCCGATAATTCTTCATCCAACTGATCGGCCAGATGGCTTATTTCTTCTGTTCTTCGGTAAGTCTGGTCTATAGCTGTGAGCAGATCGGCTTCTCTGACAACTGCCAGGCGGATATGTTTTTTCAGTATCCGGCTCAACTCGTCCACGCTCATCAGATCGGTTGGATCGGCCATCGCCAGCAGGGCGTCGCGTTTAGAAATTTCCAGTAACATGACTCGAAAGCGACGAGCCAGATTTTCAGGTAGTTGTTTGCAGACTTCGGGATCGCGTTTGTAGTTGGCAATATCCAGAAACGGGATTTGTAATTGCCGGGACAGAAAGTTTAGTAGCTCGGTTTCACTGATATAGTTTAAAACAATCAGTGTTTTGCCCAGTTTACGCCCAGTCTTTTTCTGTTCGGCAAGTGCAGTCATTAATTGTTCATGACTGATAATATGGTTTTGTACCAACAAGTCGCCAATACGAATTTTTTTTCTTGGTTCCATGGAAAACTATCTGAGTGCTGTTATTCTCTGATTAATATAGTGGATAATTGCAGATTTTAAGGTGTTTTTATCAATAGCCTGTTGATAAGCGGTTACAGCCTGTTGTTTTGTCCCGGTATTTTCCAGGGCGATGGCCAGGCCCAGCCAGTACTGCGCTGTATTTGGGCTTAATGTGACTAGGCGCTGGTATATATTTACAGATTGTTTGAAGTTGCCCTGTTGTTGATAGGCGGCCGCCAGCAGCGATAAATAGGTTGGATCGTTGATACTTGACGTATCCCGGGTGTTTAATATCTTCAGCGCTGCGACATGATTTTTTTGCTGCAAATAAATTTGTGCGCGGGTTTTAATGAATAACAGGTTTTCCGGGAATAACTGCAGGCTTTGATCAAGAAAATCTGCTGTTTGTTGCTTTAAACCCTGTTTAAGCAGAATTTGAGCTAATAATATTCGCGCCTTGAGGTGCATAGGATCAAGATTTAAAACCTGTTCCAGGTTTGACCGGACAATACTGGGTAAGTCTGTTTGTTGTATTTGTAAGAAAAGTTTTTCAGCTTGTTCCCGTGGGCTGTATCCTTTGAACGTTTTAGGTTGGGCTGCGGCCTTTTGAATAGAGCCCGGGTGAGTAGGTTTTTGTTTGCTATAGGCCTTTTTTTTAGCAACAGTTTTTGTTGTTTTTTTATTCGTTGGAGATTTCTTGGCCGCCTTCTCGACTATAGTTGCTGGCGAAAGTAAAGCTGTTGCTGTGCCGGGTTGCATTTGATGGATGATTTCAGGTGCTGGTTTCCCTGTTAATCGACGTTCTTTAGGTGATTCCCTGGTTATATAGTGTTGAAAGATCATAAAAATGCTTAATGAAACAGCTATGGGGATTATTAAAAATAATGATCCTGGTTTTTTTGTAGAGAGTTCTGAGACTTTGATATCAAGCGGTTGTTGCGGGTTATTGACATGGTTACGCTTTTCCAGATCCCGTAACATTTGATTAATCAAACTCATGGTTTGACTGACGGCAAGAAATAAATAAATAGTACAATACTCAAAGACAGCAGCATTAAATAGCTGCTCCGAACGCCCATAAAATGAAGTTTTGTTTGTGTGTCTTCGCTGTCTATTGCCGCAGCTTGTATCTGTTGCAGGGTGATTTTTTGAAGCCCTTTGCCATAGGCTGCTAGCATGGCTTTATGGGCAAGAATATTGATCAGTCTGGGGATTCCCCGACTGTAATAATGCAAAGCGATGCTGGCGGCAGGTGAGAATAGCGTTGTGCAAGAGCCGGCGATACTTAAACGATGGCAAATATAACGACTGGTTTGCTGACAGCTCATGGGGCTGAGTTTATAACTAAAAGTGATGCGTTGCCGGAGCTGTCTGATGAGTTTTTGTTGCAGTAATTGATCCAGTTCTGTTTGGCCAAAAAGAACAATTTGCAACAGCTTTTGTTTCTCGGTTTCCAGATTAGTTAACAGTCGTAGTGTTTCTAGTGTTTCTAGCGGCATGGATTGGGCTTCATCAATGATCAATACAGTTTTTTTGCCTTGGCCGGCAGATTTGATCAGATGAGAATTCAGTTGTTTCAGCAAGCGGGATTGATGTTTGTTAGACGATCTTCTTATGCCTAACTCATCGGCAATTGCCAGACGTAAGTCCAGTGCAGTTAAATGTGGGTTGGGAATGTAAGCGGTAATAAAAGGCGCCTTTAATTCATTCAGCAATTTTCGGCACAACATGGTTTTTCCTGTGCCGATCTGGCCAGTAATCTTTATAAAACCTTCACCATTTTGCAGGGCAATCAATAACACATTCAACGCCTCCCGGTGAGAAGGCAGATCATAAAAGAATTGCGTATCAGGCGTCAGTCCAAATGGCGGCTCTTTTAGATCAAAATGCTGTAAATACATGTCGGCCTATTTCCAGGTTTGGAATTGTTCAAGTTGGCGCATTCTGTTGCGACTGTCTTGTATGGATTTGTTCCACGCCAGATCGTTTTCAATTACGGTCGGTTTAAGCAGTATGATTAATTCTGATTTTTTACTATTTCCTTTGTTTTCTCTAAAGGCATTGCCTACGAACGGAATTCTTGACAGCAATGAAACTCCTTGTTTTTGTTCATCGCGGGTTTCCTGCATTAGACCGCCGATGACAATGATTTGACCGTTTTTAGCATGGACGATACTGTCTGATTCTCTGACGGTATTGAGCGCTAGCGGGATCTGATTTTCATTGCCGTTAATGTTGAATTTTTTCTCCTGACTTTCTACGCGGGTAATGGAAGGGTGGATATGCAGGGTAATACCCTGCATATCATTAATCTGTGGTGTAACATCCAGTGCAATGCCGGAAAAAAACGGTGTCCAGGTAATATCCTGATTAATAGTTGTGGTTGAGGCCGTTGAGGTGTTGTCGGTGGAAACATCGGTAATAAAATATTCATCCTGTCCCACCTTGATAATCGCTTTTTGATTATTCAGGGTGGAAATTCGGGGACTGGATAAAATATTGGTTTTGCCTTGGCTTTCCATCAGTTCAATAAAGGCATGAAAGTCACCGGAGCGCAGACCGATGGTGAATACGTTTGAAGCACTGTTGATCAGAGATGGCAAGGGGTTGCTGCTGGTCAGAAAGGCTTTGCTGCCTTCTCGTACGATTGAAGCCCAGTTGACGCCATCCTGATGATTGTCATTAAGGATGATTTCCAGAATCTTGGCTTCGATAATGACCTGACGACCGATTTGCTTTTGGGTGGCTGTAATCAGGTTTTCTACTTCCAGCATTGGCATGGCTTTGGCGCGCACGACAATTATACCTGTCTGTTTGTTGATGACGATACTGGCGTTTTTATCAGCTGATATAATGGTTTTGAGCGAGCGATCCAGTTCTGCCCAGAAATCGGTTTTTGATGTGGTATTGATCCAGCTACCGGAGGTTTCGCTACTGGAAGATGTTTCTCCATCACTACTGCGGGTGCTTTCGGTTTCATTGATTTGTCCAGATGAGACACGAGTCCGGGAACTGCCTTCACGGATTAAATCCAAGCGATCAATTTTGAATATTTTACTTTGCAATGTAGGCGGATAGATGATGTAACCAAAATCATTGCGACTGTAATCATAACCATAAACGTTTTTTACTGCATCCAGAACTTGTTGAACAGTGACATTTTTTAGTTCCAGCGAAATGTCGCCTTGTACATCAGGGTGTACAACGATATTTTCCGGACTGTCCATGACCAGGCTCATGAAAAATTCCCGTGCGTCTATTTGATGCACTGAAATATTGAAAACCGGTAGCTGTGAGGGAGGGGGCGGCGCCAGTAAAGTTTCGTTATAGCCGGGTATCAGCGCATCAGTCACTGCTTTAGGCGGTAACTTAGCAGATACGGGGTTCGCGGGTGCGCTGGTGTGGAGGGAATCATCAAAGGGTGAATGTTTAAGCGGAGTCTTTTCGGCGCAAGAGCTCAGAGCTAATATCAGTGAAGATGCAAATATTAAACGTGTTGCTTTCATTATATCCAAGTTAGCGTTTGTCAGATAATGCAGGTATTAGCGATAGTTTTTTGGTGGTGCCTGCATGGTCAATAAGAACGTAATGTGAGTTTATTTTTAAAACTGTCATGTTATGGGCTAATTTTTGCCCTTGTTGTACGGTTTTGCCGTTAATAGTGGCACGTTTGTTATATTGGGAAATCCAGATTGCAGAAAGATTGAGCGCTGTCGCTCCCGCCTTTACCTGATGGCTTGAAAACGACTGGTTGCCTGGACGGGTCGGATCTCGCCAGGCAGCCTGATTCAATATGGGGAAAATCAGTAAGCTAAATAGCAAAAAATAAGATTTAGATAGCAAGCCATTTCTCCTCAAAACTCAAAGTATAAACGCGAATATTGATTTCAGCGGTGGGATAATTGATGACTTGGTAGTTAATCATATCCCAGTTGATTCTCCAGGGTGATTCTTCTAGTGATTGCAGATAATTTAAAGTATCAAAATAAGAGCCTTGCAAGGTGATGACAAGGCTATGTCGATACACCCAGGGGGATTGATCAGAAACCAGAGTAAAAGGGGTTGTTGGTTTGTTTTCTAATTTAATCAAATGGAGTTGCCGGTTGCGGCTTAGTATATCTCTGAGGACGGTTGCCATTAACTGAGGCGGGGTGAATTTTTTATTTGCTGTACTCAGTTTATATTTAAGTTCAGCGATGGATTGCTGTAATTTGGCCAGATTTTTTTTGCCTTGCTTATTCGGGCTATCTACAGTCAGTTTTTCAAGTTTTTCTGCCGCCAGTTGTTGTGCTGTCAGTTCGGTTTTTGCAATAGAAATTTGTGATTGCAAAGTGTGTTGCTGTTTTTTAAGCGGCTGATAAATAAAGGTGTCCCAGCTACTCCAGATAATCGTCAGTACAGTGCAGGTTAGCATGATTTTTTCCCTGCCTGATAAAAGTTCGAAACGTTGCAGGAGATGATCAAGGGTTGGATTCATCGATTTCCTCCAAACTGGACGTAACAGTGAAATCAATTTGTCGTGAATTTTGTGTTGCTTCTTCCAGGGTCAGGTGGGCAAAACTCCAACCTTTAAAAACCTCTTCATTTTTCAGCCGATGTATAAAATATGGTACATTTGCTGCTGTAAAGCTACTGCCTTGTAATAATAAGGTGTTGTTTTCGGCATTAATATAAATTCTGTTTAGCCAGGTGTTGCCATCTGCCTGTTTTGCCAGGGCGCTAAAGTATCTTGAAAACCCACGGATTTGATCAGATGAGTTAGCTGTTAAATTTTTTAAAACTCTGCCAAGAATACGTTTAGCATTTTTTGTATGTTGCAATTTTTGTTCAAGCAAAGTATCTATTTGCTCTGTGGGATATTGCTGTTGTAATAATTGCAGGCGGACTTCGGCTGTTTGCAGTTGAAACTGCAGTTGTTGAAGCTGATGTTCTTGCCGGTTGACAGACCACAATGAAAAAAGGCTGAAACCGAGCAAGATAATGCAAAGTAGCGGTAAAGCCAGCAAGTAATAATTCAGTCTTCGTGAAGCTGATGATTGATCGATATCCTGGAATAAATTGACTTGTTGAATCATCAGCTTTCCAGTGTATGACGTAACGTTGCACCGATTACCGGCGCGCATAAATTTTGGGTCTTGTCATCCAGTAAAATCCTGCTGTCAATAATGGCAGACAGATCCATAATGCGGCCGGTAATGACATGGCTGTTATTAAGAACATTCAATAGTTGTTGGGTATCTTCTGGTATAGGAATTATTGCCAGGCTCGAAACAGGCGGTATGCCAAAATAGCTTTCGACATAGTCCAGCGAGCGTTGTATTTCAAGGGCCAGATTGTCATGTTCCAAATTAAGTTGAGCTGATGAGCTGAATGGCTCTTTTTGCTGTAATTGTTGACAGCCAATGGCTATTTTACGCGATAAATAAATGCAGCCCAGTTTTTGAATAACAATGGTTCCACTATCTTTTCCCAGATATAAAAGAGCAACGCCCTGGTTGCTTTCTGGTAACAGCGTTGCAAGATTTCGTAAAACAGTTTCTTGAATATCAATTACTGTAAGGTTCAAACCAGCTTGTTGACATTTTTCGGTCATAGCCAGGATATTTTTCCGAGGACTGGCGATGACGTCCAACATTTTGTTACTGTTTGTCCGGTTAGAATCCGGCAGGGTATAGTAATCAATGACAGCCTGTTCGGCAGGATACTCAAGCCGGTCATTAATTTTCCATCTAACAGCTTCTTTTATCTCATCTTCACTAACATCAGGCTTTTCTAACGTTATCAGGTAGTACTGTTCAGGTGAAAGAACCAGATGACAAGTATACTCATTTAGTTGATGAGTTTTGCTGAGTTCGTTAAGTACGGACTGCTGTTCATGTGCTGTGCATGAAATGCTTTCGCAAAAGGTCATGAACGGAGAGCGAGACTCTGAGTGGTTGGTAATGGCAACGGCCAATTGATTCTGCATAAAGCTAATGGCAACGGTGCCGCGGCTTGCTGATTGCTGGCCCCCAAAAAAATTTAATAGTCTCACTAATTTCTTTTCACCTTGATTTAATCCTTTAAATTTTAGATGATATTTGGTGTAATTCAATATTTTATAGATTGGCTTTTAAGTTCTGATTTTATCCAGTTGATTTCTTTGGCTGTTTTTTCTCCAATAATGCATTGGGCAAGACTTTCTGCCATTTGAGAAACGTGTTCAGATAAAGCTATTCGTGCTGCCATTATTTCAGTCATTTTTTGTGGGTAAAGAGGCTGTTGCTTGGGGGCAGCATAGCCGTATGGAAATACCGGTTCGCCGGCGCTATCATATTTGTCAGTGGCGCCGACGGTATGTAATAGCTCATGGGTAATGACAATGTTGTTTTGCGGCTCCTGGTGTATTGATGCGAAGGCGTGAACCACAGCCAGTAAGCCTTTATCGAGCCCCAGAGAATGTTGTAATTTTTTCCCCGGTAGTGCTTTATGGTAATGAATGAAAACCCGGATACGATGAATGTTGGATTCATTGTCAGGAGTATATTGATAGGCCCAATAACGAAATTTGATTCCCCACCAGACGTTAGCGATAAAATTTGAATCCGGTTTGGGTGAGCGGGGTGGGTGTTTTGTCAGTGTTTGTCCTAATGTAATGCTGACCGGCTGGGAAATAGGCAATGAATAATGTTCACTTTCTCGCAGGAAAAATTGTTCGATTTCAGTAAAAACACTTTTATTTAGTCCGTTAATATATTGAGCAACAATAGCGCTGTTTTCGCCATTGATAGGGTAAATAATGACCTCCAGCGGTTCAGCCCATGAGCGGGATTTGAGTTTTTGTGTTTTTGAATAAATTGCAACGCCGGCAAAAATCAACAGCAGTAATATGATGCGTAGAAGTCTGAACCAGTTCATTACTGAATCATACTGAGGGGGACTTCCTGAACATTGTTATTTTTTATATTAAATCCACGCATTTCCAGTACACCTTTGGTATTTAATGAAATGATTAAATACAGGGTTTCCGGGTAGTTGGCCATCTCGATATCACAAACTGAGGGCACTGCAGGTGCTGTAGGGTGGGAATGATAGATGGCAAATAAGTCTTCGCCATTTTCCTGCATGCGGGCAATGGCATCAATATGCTGTCTGGAATCGAGTAGAAAGCGAGTTTGCGGATGTTCTGCAATATTATCAATGGGGTAGCAATTGTTGGGGATGCCGTTTTTTGCACCAACCAAACCACATATTTCCGTTTCGGGTGATTGTTGAGCCAAATGTAATAATTGTTGGGTGAGTTTTCTGGTGAGTTGAATTTCTTGTGCGTTCATATCATTGGTTCCATATTCCGGTAGTCACTCTGGGGTTTCCGGATAAATCAGTATGCGTAAATATCTGCTGATAGTTAAAAGATTTAAAAATCGCCTGAACGTCTGCCTGTTGATTATATCCGTGTTCTATCAATAAATGTCCTTTAGGGTTTAAATGCCGGCGAGCCTGATTGGCAATAATGCGGATATCTTGCAGGCCCTGCTCGGGTGAAATTAATGCCTTCTGAGGTTCATGCTGAATGTTCTCTTGTTGCAGGTGTGGGTCATTGGCTGCGATGTATGGGGGATTACTGATGACCAAATCAAAATTGTTGTCATCAATGTCGCTAAACCAGCTGGATTGTTTAAAGCAGATATTGTTGATGTGATGCATTTTGGCATTGTGGCGGGCAATTTTCAGTGCATTTGTACTAATATCCGTTGCCGTGACCAATGCAAACGGATTTTCTGCAGCCAGAGTTATCGCAATAATGCCGGAACCGGTGCCGAGGTCAATTAACTTTATCGATTGTTTATCCACCATCAGTTTCAGGCTTAACTCAATCAATAACTCGGTATCGGGCCGGGGAATCAGTACGTCTTTCGATACTTTAAAATCTCTGGACCAAAATTCCCGACTGCCTGTGAGGTATGCGACAGGTACGCCCTGTTGACGTTGCCAAATCAGTTTCTGATAAAGATTAAGTTGTGCGTCATTTAATGCTTTTTCAGGCCAGGCTCTGAGAAAGGTGCGGGGTTTGTCTAAACAATGACAGAGCAGAATCTCGGCATCCAGCCATGCGGAATCAGAAATAGTTGCCAGTTTGTTACAGGCGTCGCGCAGTACTGATTGAATATTTTGTTCAGTCATTGCCTAATTGAGTCAGCAATTCGGCCTGGTGTTCATTAATCAACGGCTGAATGACATGCTCAAGGCCACCTTGCATAATTTCTTCCAGCTTATATAAAGTTAAATTAATTCTATGATCGGTCATGCGACCCTGAGGATAGTTATAGGTGCGGATGCGTTCAGAGCGGTCGCCGCTGCCGACTTGTAATTTGCGGTTTTCTGCCTGTTCCTCATTCTGTTTTTCCTGTTCCGCTGACAGCAGGCGTGATTGTAACAAGGACATGGCACGTGCGCGGTTTTTGTGTTGTGAGCGTTCATCCTGACATTCCACTACCACGCCGCTAGGGAGGTGAGTGATACGGATGGCGGAATCGGTTTTGTTGACATGCTGACCACCCGATCCAGAGGCGCGAAAGGTATCTATTTTCAGGTCAGCAGGATTGATGTCGATTTCATCAACGCCGTCAACTTCAGGCATTACTGCGACAGTACAGGCAGAAGTGTGTACGCGGCCCTGTGATTCGGTTTCCGGTACTCGCTGGACCCGGTGTGCGCCGGATTCAAATTTTAGTTGTGAGTAGACATTTTGACCGCTGACACGCATGATAATTTCTTTATAGCCACCGTGCTCTCCACGATTTTCATTGATGATTTCAATGTTCCAGCTCTGTTTTTCCGCATAGCGTTGATACATCCTGGCCAGATCGCCGGAAAAAATAGCCGCTTCATCGCCACCGGTACCGGCGCGGATTTCCAGAAATATATTGCGGTTGTCATTGGGATCTTTGGGCAGCAGCAGAATTTGTAATTGTTGCTGTAATTTTTCCTTTTGTTGTTCGGCGTCGTTGATTTCCTCTTTCGCCAGTTCGCGTAATTCAGGATCGGAATCTTTCGCCATTTCTTGGGCTGATTGCAGATTAGCTTCATTTTCCTGGTATTGTTTATAGCAGACCACAATAGGGTCAAGCTGCGCATATTCCTGACTGAGTGAACGAAATTTGTTTTGCTCACCTTGGATTTCAGGTTGTGAAAGTAAAGCGGCAATTTCATCGAAACGTTCGCTGAGGTTGTCTAGTTTTCGTTGTATTGAAGGTTTCATTTAATGCGATTCATAATTTGAATAATTCCCGGGCTGCCGCTATGAGGTCGTGACGTTCGGTAGCGCCGGCTTGCCTTAATTGTGCGCTGGGTGTGTGTGTCAGTTTGTTGGTCAACGTATGAGCCAGGCGAGTGAGAACCTGTTCCGGCGCTACGCCGTTGTTGAGTTGCGTAAGCGCTTTTTGTAGCGTTTCTTCACGGGTTAATTCGGCTTTGGCACGATAATCTCTAATGGTTGATTGCGCTCCTTGCGAGCGCAGCCAGGCAAGGAAGTGTTCCACTTCGGTATCGATGATTTCTTCTGCTTGTGCAGCTGCACGGCGGCGCGAATCCATGCTTTCATTAATGGTGGATTGTAAATCATCAACAGTATATAAGTAGACGTCACCTAATTGTTCGACTTCGGCTTCAATGTCGCGAGGTACCGCTAGGTCGACCATAAAAATGGGTTTGTGTTTGCGCTTTCTGATAGCGCTTTCCAGCATGCCTTTTCCAAGAATCGGTAATTGACTGGCAGTGGATGACACCACAATATCGGCTTCCGCCAGATGTGAAGGTAATTCTGACAAGGCGATGGCATAACCGTTAAATTGCCTGGCCAGTGTGTGAGCCTTGTCATAAGTGCGGTTAGCGATAATGATACGACCAATACCATGTTGATGCAGGTGACGGGCAGTGAGTTCAACGGTTTCACCGGCACCGATCAGCAAGGCGGTTTGTTCGCTTAATTGATCAAAAATTTGCTGTGCCAGTTGCACGGCGGCAAAGGCGACAGAAACTGGGCTGGAACCGATAGCAGTATCGGTACGAACTTTTTTTGCAGCAGAAAAGGTATGTTGAAATAGTCTGCCCAGATTTTTTCCCAGTGTTCCGGCCTCAAATGCCGCCTGATAGGCTGTTTTCATTTGACCGAGAATTTGCGGTTCTCCCAATATCATGGAGTCAAGGCCGCAGGCAACTCTGAACATATGACGAATGGATTGACTGTCTTTATGGCTGTAAAGATAAGGGGCGAAATCGTTTGGCTTTATATTTTTATTGCTTGCTATCCAATTAATGAGGCGGTTTGGGTTATCGGCGTCAGTGTGGTAATAGAACTCGGTTCTGTTGCAGGTGGATAAAATGGCTAATTCGGAGATTTCCCGGGTGGTCTGCAAGCTCTTTAGCGCTGAACCAAGCATTTCGGCAGGGAATGCCAAGCGTTCACGTATGGCGACTGGTGCGGTATTGTAATTGATCCCTACGGCAATAAATGTCATCGACTAAGCGTTTAAATCGTATAATAAAAATTGTATATTCTAAGGAATATCGTGTTTTTGTCCAAATGGAATCAATCATCAGTCAGAACTGGCAGAGTTTTCTGCTACTCTATGGCAGATATTTTTTTAAAAACAGGTGGTTTGTGTCGATGAAAAGATGGGTTGAAATAGCAATGGTTTTTGCTGTTGCAGGGTGTGCGGGTTCGCCGGAGAAACAGTCGGTTGAGCAGACGAAGCCGGTTGTTGAAAAGCCGGTTAAAAAGCAGGCGACTGAAGCCGAACATGAAACTTTGATAGATGCCAACGTGCTGTATTTATTGATGACTGCGGAAATTGCAGGACAGCGTAATCAGTACGAGATAGCGCTGGATGGTTATCTGCAGGCGGCGAAGTTGGTTAAAGACCCGAGGGTGGCTGAAAGAGCGGCAAAAATAGGTTTGTTTTTAAAAGATACCAAGCGAGCTGAAGAAGCGGCGCATCTGTGGTTGAAGGATGACCCGGATAATTTGACGGCGAGGAAAATTGCACTATTATCCGCTCTGAAAACAGCAAATAAAGCGGAAGCTATTAAGCAGTTGAATGCTGTTATGCGGCTTGACCCGGCAGGTTTTGAGGTCACCTTGCTGGAAATGAGTAAGTTGATGGAAAAGGATGGCAGGGATGAGTTTATGTTTGCTGTGCTTGAGGAGCTTTCCAGGCAGCATCCGGATCAGGCAGTGATTTTCTTTGTGCAGTCATTGTTGGCCTCTAAGTTGCAAAAAAATGATCTGGCATGGAGGAAAATAAGCACTACTTTACAAATTCAGCCGGATTGGAATAAGGCTTTGATTTTTCAAGCCCAATTGGCGGGTCGTGGCGGTAATTTTGAGGTGGCGAGAAAAAATCTCGAAAAAGTTTTGCGGCAAACTCCGGAAGATGGGCGGATTAGAAAAATGCTGGCTCAGATTTATATGGAGAAAAAGGCATACGCTAAGGCAATTGATCTGTATCGGCAGGTTTTACAGAATAAACCTGAAGATGGTGAAAGTCAGTTAGCTATTGCTTTAATTCAATTACAACAAAATGAGGTGGATTCTGCACGAAAAACATTAAAGGTATTGTTGCATAACGCTACCTGGGCTGCGCAGGCCAGTTTTTATTTGGGGCGAATTGAATTTAAAAAAGAAAATTATGATCAGGCTTTAGTGTGGTTTGATAAAGTCACACAAGGTCCTTATGCGTTTGATGCGGCAATGTCAGCGGTTTCTGTATTATTAAATCAGCAGCGTTTTGAAGAAGCTGAATTACGTATTAATAAATTAGAGCAACAGTATCCACGACAACGATTGAGGGTATGGCTGATCAAGGCAGAGTTGTATAACGTGATGCATGAATATCAAAAGGCATTCGATATTTTGACGGAAGCCTTGCAGATTTATCCAGATAACAGAGGTGTGTTGTATACCCGATCCCTGATCGCTGAACAAATTGATAGACTGGATGTTCTTGAAGCAGGTTTGAAAAAGATTCTAGCGAAAAACCCAGATGATGCAGCAGCTTTAAATGCCTTGGGGTACACCCTGGTTGATAGAACAGAGCGCTACGATGAAGCAGAAAAATATCTTGTGCAGGCATTGCGATTGCAGCCTGATGAGGCTGTTATAATCGATAGTTACGGGTGGCTGCAATATAAATTGGGGCATATGAAGTTGGCCTTGCAATATCTGCAGCGGGCTTATGATAAGCAGCCGGAAAACGAAATAGCGGCACATCTCGCTGAGGTGTTGTGGGTGACAGGTAGGAAAAAAGAGGCTAGGCGGATTATTGAAAAAGCGTTTAAGAAATCGCCGAAAGACCAGTATTTGTTGAATTTCCAAAAGCGTTTTTTTGCTGATTAAGGAATGAAGGGCGCAGGTATTTTGCTGATTGTCTGTATGGTTTTGTTAGCAGGATGCGCGCGGCAGCCTGCTAGGCAGGTTGCTGAATATCGTTTGCAGGCGATGCAGCATCTATATGCACTAGTAAGGTGGGAATTCGAAGGGCGCTTAGCAGTTACTACACAAGACGAATCTTTTTCAGCGTCTATAAATTGGCAGCACCAGCAATCGAGAGATGTCATCGAATTGGTAGGACCCATGGGTCAGGGGCGGTTGTCGATTGTTGTGGCTGCCGGGCTGGTTGTTGTGGATGACGGAGAGAGGCGGACTGTTTATACGGAATTGCCGGATAAGGTGTTTGCTAAATATTTTGCTGTTGCCGTTCCGGTTCAGTCTCTACGGTATTGGGTGCTGGGTTTGGTTGATCCTGGACGGGACTATACAGAAATTGATAAGGGTTTTGTGCAGCGCGACTGGCGGGTTAGTTACAGGCAAATGCAGAATGGTGTGCTATTACCTCGTAAAATAAATTTCGAAAAACAGCAAACGAAAATAAAATTAGTAATTGATCAATGGAAAGAGTTGTGACAGAAAGGCAAGAGCAAATGGTGAACTGGGATAAAAAATGGCCTGCGCCGGCCAAGCTGAATTTAATGTTGAGAATTACCGGACGCAGGACTGACGGTTATCATTTGTTGCAAACCGTATTTCAAATGCTTGATTTATGTGACTGGATAACATTTCATCCACTTGATGAAGATGAGGTGATCTTGCGGAGTCCAATACCCGGCGTGCCGGAAGAAAGTGATTTGACGATAAGGGCTGCTAAATTGTTGAAAGAGGCGGCAGGGTGTCGCCAGGGTGTATGCATTGAAGTTGAGAAAAACTTGCCTATGGGTGGGGGGTTGGGCGGAGGAAGTTCAGATGCCGCGACAACATTAGTTGTGTTGAATCAGTTGTGGGATGTGGGTTTGTCGATTGAAGAATTGATGATGCTGGGCTTGAAGCTGGGAGCTGATGTCCCTGTATTTGTCTTTGGTTATGCAGCCTGGGGTGAAGGAGTTGGTGAGGATTTGGTTAAGATTAATGTTCCAGAACAATGGGTTGTGGTAATTCAGCCAGATGTGCATGTGGATACTGGAGAAATATTTTTAAATAAAGAATTGACAAGGAATAGTAAACCAATCACAATAGCCGACTTTCTTGCGGGGGATAGGCAAAATGATTGCCTGGAAGTGGTGCGCAAGACTTATCAGTCTGTAGATAAAGCGTTGGCAGCCTTGTCGGAATATGCAGAGGCAAGGCTAACAGGTACGGGGGCGTGTGTGTTTGCGCAGTTTGCTTCAAAAGAACTGGCTTGTAAAGCATATAGTGCGTTAGAAGGAGAATGGCAGGTTTATCTGGCTAAAGGGAAAAATAAATCGCTGTTGTATCAAAAACTGGAAAAAGGCTGATTTCAAAATTATTGGGCTGTCGCCAAGCGGTAAGGCACGGGGTTTTGATCCCCGCATACCCAGGTTCGAATCCTGGCAGCCCAGCCATTTATCTCCATAAACAAATCTCTTTAGGGGTGCTTTAATGAGTGATGCCTCGATGATGGTGTTCTCGGGTAATGCCAATAGAGCCTTGTCTAAAGGTATCGTCAGGAAGCTGAATATGCGGCTTGGAATGGCGACAGTTGGGCGGTTTAGTGATGGAGAGATTGTAGTTGAAATAGAAGAGAATGTGCGGGGTAGAGATGTATTTGTTATCCAGCCGACTTGTTCGCCTACAAACGAAAACTTAATGGAATTGTTGGTGATGATTGATGCTTTGAAAAGAGCCTCGGCATCACGGATTACGGCGGTGATTCCGTATTATGGTTATGCAAGACAGGACAGGCGGTCAAGGTCGGCGCGTGTTCCGATAACTGCCAGGCTGGTCGCAGACATGCTTGATAATGCCGGGGCTGATCGGGTGTTGACGGTTGATTTGCACGCAGATCAGATTCAGGGTTTTTTCGCTATACCCGTAGACAATGTTTATGCGTCGCCTATCTTGCTTGGTGATGTATGGCGTCAGAAATATGAAAACCTGATGGTTGTTTCGCCCGATGTTGGCGGGGTGGTCAGGGCGAGAGCGTTGGCAAAGCGTCTTGACGATGCAGATTTGGCAATTATTGATAAGCGTCGTCCGAAAGCAAATGTATCGGAAATAATGCATATCATCGGTGATGTTGAAGGGCGAACCTGTGTTATGGTTGATGATCTGGTTGATACTGCCGGAACATTGTGTCATGCAGCGGAAGCTCTGAAAAAGCATGGTGCAGTAAAGGTTGTGGCGTATTGTACGCATCCCGTGTTGTCGGGTTTGGCGGCAGATAATGTCAGGAATTCAGTGCTTGATGAGTTGGTGGTAACAGATACAATACCATTAACTGACGAGTTGCAGGAAATAGGTAAGATCAGGCAGTTAAGCGTAGCAGAAATGCTGGCTGAGACAATTAGACGAATTGCGTCGAGCGAGTCTGTTAGTTCGTTGTATGTTGATTAATTTGTAAAAGTAGTGCTTGCGGGAGCAGGCTTTGGAGAAGAAAATGTCTAACGTATTTGAGTTTGTCGCAGAAAGTCGCGATTTATCAGGTAAAAGTGCAGCGCGAGCGGTTCGACGTCAAGGTAAGGTGCCTGCGGTAATATACGGTGGAGATGGTGATCCTGAAAAGCTGGTTCTTGAGCATAACGATGTTATTAAGCATCTTGAGCATGAAGCGGTTTATTCTCATGTACTGGATGTGAAGGTGGATGGGAAGGCGCAAAAAGCTTTATTAAAGGATATACAGCGCCACCCGGCAAAAGCACAGGTTTTGCATATGGATTTTATGCGTGTAGATGAGTCGCATAAAGTTAAAATGCATGTGCCATTGCATTTTATCAATGAAGATGCTTGTGTTGGTGTGAAAATGGGTGGGGTTGTAACTCATGCTATGGTGGAGGTTGAGGTTGTGTGTATGCCTTCGTCTTTGCCGGAATATATTGAGGTTGACCTTGCGGGTGTCGAGATAGGACGGTCGGTGCTTCTTTCCGAGGTTGTGCTGCCTGCTGGTGTTGAGATTTTGGCTTTGACGCAAGGCGAAGATCACGATCAGCCGGTGGCTCAGGTTGTAAAGACTAAGGCGGAGAAAGCGACGGGAGAAGATGAGGCTGGTTCTGAAGAGTCTGAATAAGGTAGAGAATGCTTAAATTAATTGTTGGTCTGGGGAATCCCGGTCAGCGGTATGAAAAAACCCGGCATAACGCCGGGTTTTTGTTTTTGGATTATCTGCTTTCAGGGGTGGGGTGTCGCTGGGTGAGTGAGGACAGGTTTGAGGGTCTGTTGACTAGATGTCAGCTGGGCTCTGGGCAGGTAATTGTGTTGAAACCGCAGACGTTTATGAATAAGAGCGGGTCGGCTGTGGGAAAGGTTGCTCGGTACTATAAAATTTTGCCGGAAGAAATTCTGGTGGTTCATGATGAGCTGGATCTTGAAGAGGGTGTTGTTAAGATAAAAAAAGGAGGTGGGCATGCCGGGCATAATGGTTTAAGGGATATTATTGGGCATCTTGGCAGCAAAAATTTCTATCGCCTGAGAATTGGGATTGGGAGGCCTGTGTCTGGGGTTGATGTGGCTGATTATGTGTTAACTCGGCCATCGCTTGCTGGAAGGGAGCGGTTAACTGAGGCGTTTCGTTTTGTGGAAAATTATATGGATAGAATTGTTGAAGATGATATAGCGTCGGTTATGAATGAAATGCACGCTTGATTGATAAAGTGTAAAGTAAGGCTTGTGTTATCTCGGGTTATTCTGTATTATTCGCGGGCTTGTTTTTGAGATGAAGTGTCTTTAGATCAAAGGAAAAATAAAGGGTTGACCATTGTGAATTTTATTGTCATAATGGAACGCTTACGGTTTAGGAGGGGTTCCCGAGTGGCCAAAGGGATCAGACTGTAAATCTGACGGTTCTACCTTCGGAGGTTCGAATCC
>CAYYSO010000010.1:0-35124 GCA_964474415.1 uncultured Methylomarinum sp.
ATCCCGGCGCCGGCATCGCTCAAATAACGCGCATTAGCTGTCTGATGGTCATCTATCGCCTGTGGCAAAGGTATCAAAACCGCCGGCAAACCCACTGCAGCCAACTCACTGACTGTCATGGCGCCGGCCCGGCAAATCACCAGATCCGCCCATTGATAAGCGCTAACTATATCTTCTATAAACTCGACCGTTTCAGCTTCTACATTCAATGCCTGATACGCCGCATTAACTTCTTTGCACATCACGCTACCAGACTGGTGCTTAACTTGAACATTCTGCAGTTTCGCCAGCGCTAATGGCACCACCTGATTCAGTATTTGTGCCCCCTGACTGCCGCCTACCACTAAAACTCTTACTGCTCGACCTGCCAATTCATTCCACAAGGTTTTTTCCGGTAAATTCAGAAAATGTCGTCTTAACGGATTGCCGGTAGTTAATGCCTTAACTTCACTAGCAAAACTATCGGGAAAGGCTTCCATCACTCGTCTAGCCCTATTTACCAGCAAGCGATTAGTCGTCCCCGGCACTCGATTTTGCTCGTGAATCAACAGAGGTATTCTCAAAACTTTAGTCATCAAACCACCAGGTCCCGCTACAAAACCGCCCATACCCAATACTAAATTCGGCTGCCGCCGCCTCAAAATATTAAATGCCTCGCCGCAGGCTTTGAGTAATTTAAAAATAGCCACTACTTTACTGACCAAGCCTTTTCCGCGAACACCTTCAACCGACAACCAGTCAATTTCGATACCATTTTCCGGAATCACACGATTTTCCATACCTTTATGTGTGCCCAACCAGCTCACTTGCCAACCTCGGCTCATTAATTCTTGAGCAACTGCCAATGCCGGGAACACATGCCCTCCTGTTCCACCGGCCATAATCACTATGCGTTTGCCCATGACGCCCTACTTTTTAATTCAGTTTTTAATTCTTCAGTGACTTCACTATTAATTCTGAACAACACCGCAATGGCCCCGCACATAACAATCATACTGCCGCCACCGTAACTCATTAGCGGTAAGGTCAATCCCTTTGTCGGTAAAATCCCCATATTGACGCCCATATTGACAAACGCCTGAAAACCAAACCAGATTCCCAGACCGTAAGCAACGAATGCACTAAAAACATGATCATTCTGTTCGGCCTTTGTGCCAATTTGGAAAGTTTTCCAAACTAATAGGGTAAACAAGCTTATTATTACCAACACACCTACCAGGCCCAGTTCTTCAGCTAACACTGAAAACAAAAAATCCGTATGCGCTTCCGGTAAATAAAACAATTTCTGAATGCCGTTACCCAACCCCACACCAAATACATCACCACGTCCAAACGAAATGAGCGCCTGAACCAATTGAAATCCGGTATTTTGGGCGTCAGCCCAGGGATTTAAGAAAGCGGTCACCCTTGCCCATCGATAAGGTGAAATCCACACCAGTAATCCGGCCAACACTGCAACCAGCAGTAATAGAATCATAAATTGTTGTAATCGGGCTCCGCCCAAATACATCATTCCCATTGCAATAGTTAAAATCACAACCGCCGAACCAAAATCCGGTTCTTGAAGCAACAATGCACAAGCTACTGAAAATAATAACAATGGTTTTAGCAATCCATAAGCAGATCGACGAATAGTCTCCTGATGCCGCACCATATATCCAGCCATATAGATAACAGAAACAAACTTGACGACTTCTGATACCTGAATTCTCAAGCCGGCGAGCGATATCCAGCGGACACTGCCATTAACTTTTACGCCTACGCCAGGAATCAATACAATCACCAGCAGCGCCAATCCTGCAATAAACAGCCAAGAGCTGATTCTTTCCCAGACTGCTATAGGAATTGAAGCCACAATCACTGCAACCATTAAACCCATGAAAATATGAATCAACTGGCGCAATGGATAATGCATGATATTGCCGGTTAGTTTTGCCCCCAAGTGTAAGGATGCGGATGCCACCATGACATAACCGATCAATAATAAACTGAAACACACCAGTAACAACAGTTTATCGACATGAAACTGTATCCCACTCGTTGATTTCAGCAACTGATCAATCATGCAGCCAACTCCATAACTGCCGCCGTAAATTTATTGCCTCTTTCCATATAATTTTTATACTGATCCAGACTGGCACAGGCAGGGGACAACAACACGCTATCCCCAGCCTGAGCCAGGCCCGCGGCAATCTTAACCGCTTCTTTTATATTACCGGCGGAATAAACCGGTACACAGCTATTCAGCGCTTGAGCAATCAATCCGGCATCCTTACCCATTAACACAACGCCTTTACATTTTTCTTTTATCACCGGATAAAGCTCTTGCATATCTGCTCCCTTGGCATCCCCCCCGGCAATTAACAGAACCTTGTTTTCATAGCCATGCAAGGCAGCAATACATGCCCCTGTATTGGTAGCTTTAGAGTCATTCACCCAGCTTACACCATTCAGTTCAGCCACCTTTTGCATTCGGTGTTCAAGTCCTTTGAAGCTTTTTAATGCTATACACATAGCCTGTTCATCCAGGCCAACGGCATTACCCAACGCTAATGCCGCCAGAGCATTGGCAACATTATGCAGGCCTTGCAGTAACAAATCTGATCTTTGCATTAAAATCTTATCGTCATGCATCAGACTGTTACTTTTCTCATCCCAATAAAAATCAGCAGTCGTTTTAATTGAAAATACCTGAAAATCTCTACCCTGTTCCTGCATAGACATCACCGTAGGATCATCAGCATTTAAAATCATTGTGCCATTGCCATGAAAAATCCGTTGCTTTTCTTTTGCATATCCCACGATGCCTTCATGCCGATCCAAATGATCAGCCGAAACATTCAATACAGTTGCCGCCCGGGCATTAAGAAAAGAGGTTCTTTCCAGCTGAAAACTGGATAATTCAAGTACATACAATTCTGCATCTTGTGCTAGTAAATCCAATGCAGGTATGCCTAAATTTCCGCCTACCGCTGTTTTTTTTCCTGCCGCTTTTCCCATCTCACCCAACATGGTGGTGACAGTGCTTTTACCATTGGAGCCGGTAATCGCTATCACGCTTTTTTTAGTAGCGCAAGAAAACAGATCAATATCACTTAAAATTCTGACACCTGCAACCGCGGCCCTGTGTATAGATTCCTCGTTTAGAGATACCCCGGGACTGACAACCAAATGGGTCGCCACTTCCAATGCTGCTTTATCAAAACCGCCCGTAAACACCGGCACATCCGGCATTTGTTCGGCTAATTGCTCAATTAACGGCGGTTTGTCGCGACTGTCAATAACAGCAAACCGAATACCCAGACTATAGAAAAAACGTGCCACAGAGAAACCGGTTGATCCCAAGCCTATAATCAATACCTTGGAATCTTCCTGATTCAGCGAGAATATTTGTTCCAGTTTTGCAAGTAGATCTGCTGTCTTCATTGTTATCTCAATTTTAATGTCGCCAGGCCAATCAATACCAGAATGACTGTGATGATCCAGAATCGAACAATAATTCTGGGTTCCGGCCAGCCTTTTAATTCATAATGATGATGAATAGGCGCCATTAAAAAAACTCTTTTACCACGCATTTTATAAGAGGCAACCTGAATAATGACCGATATTGTTTCAACAACAAACACACCGCCCATAATCATCAATACAATTTCCTGCCTGACCAGTATCGCTATAATGCCTAACGCAGCCCCTAGCGCCAGCGCCCCTACATCGCCCATAAAAACCATAGCCGGATAAGCGTTAAACCATAAAAACCCCAGCCCGGCACCTACTAATGCGGCACAAAACACTGCCAGTTCACCTGCTTCAGGTAAATATGGAATAGCCAGATATTGAGCAAAATCATAATGACCGGACAAATAGGCAAAAATAGCCAATGCAGCGGCAATCATAACGGTCGGCATAATCGCCAGACCATCCAGCCCATCAGTCAGATTGACGGCATTACTGCTGCCAACGATGACAAAATAGGCCAACACTACATATCCCCAGCCCATATTGATCATGATGTCTTTAAAAAAAGGCACAATGAATTGTGTTTCAACCGGTATCTCAGCTGTCCGAAACAAAAAAACAGCGGCGCTTAAAGCCACCGCAGATTGCCAGAAATACTTAGCTTTTGCGGAAAGGCCGTCACTATTGCCTAATTTCACTTTCCTGTAATCGTCTACAAACCCAATCACTCCATGCGCCATGGTCACAAAAAACACCACCCAAATGTAACGATTTTCGAGGTCTGCCCATAACAAGGTACTGACAGCAATAGCCACTAGAATCAGAGTTCCGCCCATAGTTGGTGTGCCGGCCTTTTCATAGTGACTCTCCGGTCCTTCCTCTCGCACATTTTGACCAATTTTGTTATGAGTCAATTTTTTGATCATGACCGGGCCAATAATGAAAGAAATCACTAATGCTGTTAACGCCCCCAGAATGGCTCTGAATGTCAGATACTGAAATACCCTGAAACCAGGGTCAAACTGCATGAGATATTCGGCAAAATAAAGTAACATCGTCAAGCCCTGATTGTGTCTACCAACGCTGAAGCCACATGCTCCATTTTCTGCGCTCGCGAACCTTTAATTAATACGATCTCATTGCCTTTCAGATCCTTCTTTAAAGTATTGATTAATTCCTCCTGTGAATTAAAAAAAATAGCGCCTTTGCCAAAAGCATCAACGGTATATCTGGCATCAGAGCCTATAGCAAGCAAACGCACAATATTCATTGACTTGATTAATTCACCCATTTCTTTATGTAATCTCTGACTTTCCCGACCCAACTCTCCAAATGCCCCCAATACCATCCATGATTCACCGGCACATTGCACCAATACTTCCAATGCGGCTCTCAACGATGTCGGATTAGCGTTATAACTGTCATCAATGATGATATTGCCACGTCTACCGACTAAAGGCATCAGCCTGCCGTTAACTGGTTTCATCTGTTCCAATCCCCGTTTAATTTGCTGTAGCCCTATATCAAACTGTTTACAGACTGCCGCTGCCGCCAAGGCATTTTTTACGTTATGCTCACCGGCCAGTTTTATATGCACCGGCATAGTTTCTGTTGCTGTATGCAATTCAAACCGCGTTACAAACTCATGCCCCATTATTTTCATCTCTGTATTTTCTGCTCTGACATCTGCGTTTATATCCATTCCAAATGATACAACCCGACGATCTCCCGCCAACGCCTGCCAGTACCCATAAAAATCATCATCCCTGTTCAACACAGCAACACCATCCCGGCCGAGGCTTTCAATAATTTCACCTTTAGCTCTGGCGACACCGTTCAAATCGCCAAAACCTTCAATATGTGCAGCACCAACATTGGTAATGACGGCTACATCCGGTCTGGCATAGCGGCTGGTATAAGCTATTTCATCGCTATGATTAGCTCCCATTTCAATAACAGCATACCGATGTTTTTGATTAAGTCTTAACAAGGTCAAAGGCACGCCAATATCATTATTTAAGTTACCCTGCGTATATACCACCTCGTCTTCCTCAGCCAAAATAGCTGCAATCATTTCCTTGACGGTGGTTTTACCATTGCTTCCTGTTACACCTGCCACTTTTACAGTCAATTGGCTACGCCAGGTTCCGGCGATTTCCGCCAGCGCCTGGCGGCTGTTCCGAACAATAATTTGCGGCACAAACACATTACTAGCCTGCCGTTCCAGCAAAACCGCTGTAGCGCCAGCTTGTTCCGCCTGTTCTACAAAAGCATGTCCGTCAAAATGATCGCCTTTAATGGCAACATATAAATCACCGGTTTGCAAAGATCGGGTGTCAATACTGACCGAGGCAATTTCTACATCATTACCGCATAACTTTCCTTGTACCACTTTTGTGATTTCGCTGAGTCTGTAATGCATGATTAACCAGGTACTGTTAAACCTGAAAATATCGATAATTTAGCACTGCTTTACCCTTGATTTACCTTTCATCTTTCGTCTAAACGATAATATTTCCAATCAAATTCGATTGGCCTGCTCAATCCGTCCACTCCATTAAAGCCTTCCTGACAATTAGCTGATCACTAAATGGCCGTCTGATGCCATTCACTTCCTGGTAGCTTTCATGACCTTTCCCGGCAACCACAATACAATCCCTTTTATCGGCGTTATTAATCACGGTTTGTATGGCCTGCTCTCTATTATGAATCACTCTAACTTTATCGCTGCCACAACCGTTTAAAATGTCATTGACTATCATTTCCGGCTGTTCACTACGCGGATTGTCATCAGTCAAAATCACGTCATCCGCCCACTTCTCCGCTACAGCCCCCATTTTTCCGCGCTTTCCTTTATCTCTGTCACCGCCACAACCGAAAACAACTCTGAGTTTATTTTTGCAATCGGGTCTTAACCCTGAAAGAACCTTACCCAAAGCATCTGGACTATGTGCATAATCAACAAAAACAGCAGGTTTATCTTGCCCGCCAAAATTTTCCATCCTCCCGGCAACTGGTTTCAAAGCAGATACACGTTGAACTGCCATATCCAGTGGCATATCCATTGCCAGCAATACTGTTAAAACAGCTAACACATTCTCCAGGTTAAAACTTCCGGCCAATGAAGTTTTCACCGTTCTGGTGCGTTCCTGCCAGCAAACATCAAACTGAATTCCATTCAAGCTGTATTTTATATTCTTTGCCAATACTGTCTCTAACGCTGCATTGACAATGCCTTTACTACTGAACCCCCAGATCTTCATAACATGGCTGCACTGCTTTATCAGCCTGCCAACACTGGCATCATCCAGATTCAATACTACAAAATTCAGACTTGGCCATGCAAACAGCTTTAATTTGGCCGCCAGATAATCTTCCATATTGCCGTGATAATCCAGATGGTCACGACTCAAATTGGTAAACAGCGCCGCTTTAAAAGCAATACCATTTACCCGACCTTGTTGTAAGCCATGTGATGAAACCTCCATCACCACTGTTTTTTTCCGCTGAGCAACAAAACCACTCAGCATGTTTTGTATCGCCAATGCATCGGGCGTAGTATTGAGGGTATTTTGCAATGCCCCCCAAGTTCCCCAACCCATCGTACCGATCACGCCACAAGACCCAAGCGCCTGCGCCAAAAACTGACTACAGGTGGTTTTTCCATTGGTTCCTGTCACCCCAATCACATTCAGTAACTGCGAAGGATTTCCATAAAATCTCGCCGCCATCTCGCCTAACTGCTGTGATAATGCTGGTATCGCCAGCATATTTATCTCGGATAATGCATCGCTTATGGCCCTACCCTTTCCGGCGGGATCATAAATAACAACTATCGCCCCTTGGGTAAGCGCCTGATCCACATATTCCATTCCATGCTGAACGGCACCAGCCAAAGCGATAAAGGCAAAACCCGGCTTTACTTGTCGACTATCCAGCGTGAGTCCCACTATGTCCACATCGACAGAAACTTCAGCGATTCCTGCCACTAATTCAGATAGTTTCATTTTTTTGATAACAATACTGGCATGGTATCCTCCTTATCCGGCGCCACGCCATAAACCCTTAATGCGCCTGCCATGACCTTAGCAAACACGGGCGCCGCCACCAACCCCCCATAGTATTTCCCGGCACTCGGCTCATCTACCATTACGCCAATAACAAAACGTGGATCACTAACCGGCGCCAAACCGACGAACACTGCTACATAACGTTTATCCGCATAACCTCCGGCAGTCGCTTTTTTCACTGTCCCGGTTTTACCGGCCACTCTATAGCCATCGACCCTGGCCCGATAAGCGGTACCATCCTTTTTGATAACATGTTCCAGCATTTCCCTGACTCTTTTTGCTGTCGCCGCAGTAAAAACGCGCCGGGCTTCATAGTCGTCATCTCTTTTCAGCAAGCTGACAGAATGCACCATTCCATCATCCGCCAAAGCGGTATAAGCTTTGGCTAACTGCAAAACTGATGAAGACAATCCGTAACCAAATGCCATAGTGGCCTGTTCAAAATGGTTCCATTGTCGAAAATCCTGTAACGTACCACTCGTTTCTCCCGGAAATCCAACACCAGCAGCCGTTCCAAAGCCCAGTTTGTTATACACATTCCAGAAATATTCCGGCGGCATTTTCAGAGCGATCTTGCTAACCGCTACATTGCTGGATTTTTTCAATACATGCATTAAATCCAGTGTTCCATAGTTATGTACATCACGAACCAAATTACGGCCTACCCGATAAAATCCATGGGTTTCAATTTTCGTATCCGGTTTGACATAGCCTCCATCAAGAGCTGCTGCAATCACAAAAGGCTTCACTGTCGAACCAGGTTCAAAAACATCAACCATCGCCCGGTTACGATACAACCTTGGAGTCAACCCCTTACGAGTGTTAGGATTGAATGCCGGTTGATTAACCGCGGCCAACACTTCACCATTGCTCGCATCCAGCACGACTAAAGCGGCTGAATGCGCTTTATGTTTTACAAAAGCCGCCTGTAATTCCCGATAAGCCAGATATTGAATACGATGATCTATCGTTAATTTCAGATCCTGGCCCGAAACCGGTTCAACGATATTTTCAACATCTTTAATAATGTGCCCTTTACCATCTTTTATTACGGTTTTCTTTCCGGAAATACCTTTCAATCTCTCTTCATAGGCTCGTTCCATCCCTTCCTGACCGATATCATCAACATTGGTAAACCCCACCAAATGTCCCGATACTTCTCCAGCCGGGTAAAAGCGCTTGAATTCCTTCTTAAAGTGAATACCCGTAATGTTCATGGCTTTTACTTTTTCAGCCACATCAGGATTTACCCTGCGTTTTAAATAAATAAAACGCCGATTCGAGGTTTTGTTTATCCAGGCCGCTATTTTTTTTTCAGGCAACTTCAATATCCTGACGACCTGTTTAATTTTAGCCTTATCTTTCTCGTTAATTTGCTGCGGATTGATCCAGATAGACTGAACCGGTGTACTGATCGCCAACGGCTCCCCATGCCGGTCTTGAATTTGTCCTCTGTACGCCGGTACGTTAACGATAGCAACATGTTGCCGTTCCGCCTGTTGCTGCAAAAAATACTTTTTAAGTATCTGCAAATCAACGGCTCTCACAACCAGTACCGACATGGCAAAGAAAATCAAACCTAACAGCACCTTTCGTCTTAACTCAAAATCTGCCGATTTTCTGTTTTTCCCTTTTTCTCCTGTGAATAAATACATCTAAGGCTTTATGTAAATAATTTTTTCCCGCACAGGCATAATCAGCTTTAAACGCTTTCTTGCGGTTACCTCAATTCTGTTTTCTTCAGTCAACATGGTTAGTTCCAGCTGCAAACGCCCCCATTCAACTTCATAACGATCCAGTTTCTTTTCCATTTCCTGAATCTCGGTAAATAGCAATCGTGACTGATATTTGCTGTAAATTACCGCTAATGCCGAAACCAGCAAAAACAAACTCAGACAAACTAATAACTTGCCATTTTCACCCGGCATTTAATTTCTCCGCCACCCGCATTATTGCACTGCGGGCTCTCGGATTCTGTTGTAATTCATCATTTCCGGCACGAATGACTTTACCTACCTTTTTCAATCGTCCCCGTTCAATATCTTTTTCCTGAACCGGTAGCCGACCGGGATTATATTTCCGTCCAGATTCATGTCTAATAAACCGTTTGACTATTCTGTCTTCTAGCGAGTGAAATGAAATCACCACCAGACGTCCACCCGAGCCTAATGCATCAACCGCCTGCTTTAATCCTTCTTCTACTTCCGCAAGCTCGCGGTTTATTTCAATTCTGATCGCTTGAAACGAACGTGTTGCAGGGTGTTTATGCTTTTCCCTGAACGGAATGGCTTCTTCTATCAGTTTTGCTAACTGCAGGGTGGTTTTCAAAGCTTTCTGCTGTCTTCGCTCAACCACTGCCCGCGCTATTCTTCTAGCAAAGCGCTCTTCGCCATATTCAAACAACACCCTGACCAGCTCTTTTTCATCAACCTGTTGCAACCATTCCGCTGCTGTCATCTCAGCATTGGCATCCATACGCATATCCAACGGTCCATCTTTTAAAAAACTGAAGCCCCTCTCGGGGTTATCAAGCTGTGGCGATGAAACCCCCAAATCCATCAGAACCCCATCAACTTTACCTTGATAACCATATTGCCCAATCACATCTGCCAGTTCAGAAAAACAGCCATAATGTAAGCTAAAGCGATCATCCAAATTCATTTCCTGAGCAATCTTGGAATTAACCGCTTCGGGATCTCTGTCAAAAGCCAGTAGTCTGCCACTCTCACCCAGCCTGTTCAAAATACCGCGACTATGCCCCCCACGACCAAAGGTACAATCCAGATACAATCCATCAGGCTTGATATTGAGGGATTGCAACGACTCTTCATATAAGACCGACAAATGTTCCATACCATCCCTGCTTAAAACGACAACGAACCTAACTCATCCAACCCTTCATCATCACTCCCGTCCAACCATTCGTTTTCTTTCGCCTGCCAGGCATTTTCATTCCAGATTTCAAATTTATTTAATTGTCCTACCAGAACAATGTGCTTTTCCATATCGGCAAATTTTCTCAATTTTTCCGGCAGCAACAGTCGGCCTTGACTATCCACTTCACATTCAGACGCATTACCAATGACAAACCGGCGTAATTTCCCGGCCATTTTATTCAGCGTCGGTAATTTACTAATAGTTTGTTCAAGCCTCTCCCATTCAGGTAACGGATACAACCACAAACAGCCGGCTTCACCGACACATTTTTCATCAACAGCCACAGTCACTACCATTTGCCGCTCACAACATTCCTGTAACTCCGCCCGATAACGGGTAGGAACTGTAATTCGCCCTTTTGCATCCAGATTGATTGCACTTATTCCACGAAACAAGAGTGACCCCGACTAACCCTAAAATTCCATTTTCTTCCACTTTAACTCACTTTTTATCCACTATAGATTTCAATTTCTTTTTAGTCAAGACTGATTAGGCATTAAATTCTTCCTTTTTTTACAATGATTTATATCATCTTTTACTAATACTCATAACTTTGTAAATTTACAACAACAAAAACTTTTCCCTATCAAAAAGTTAATTAAATTTACTAATGTTACTTGTAATAAATAAACAACAGTCAGACATGACGACCAAGATAAATATTTTCCACAAATCAATGTCAGCCAGGGATGCCTGAACTATACTATCTGCTAATCAAAATTTAGAGATGAAATGACCGACAAATATTTTGCAGCCTGAAGGCTATAGCAAGCCCCGTACGAAAAAATTACATTACTAATAATTAACCCTGCGACTCTTTGCGACCTAAATTTAAGGACATGCACAAAATTAAGATAATTTCTCGGAAAAACTTACCAGAATTGCGCCGGATTTTTGTTTCCGCCCAAAATATCTCAAGTGGAGCATAGTTATTCTATGTAAGGCATTGAGAGCATTCGTTACTCAGGAACAAAAAAGACAAGTCAGAATATATTAAGTTGTTGTGTACCATTCTTTAACTTAATCTATACGCCCTTCACCGCATTTTGAATTCGAACAAAATCCTACGTCAGCTGTTGAGCCTAATTCGGATAAGCTTTTTACCAAGGAAAACATTCCATTGAATAAAACAAAAATCTATATTCTTTTGTTATTTATATTTCCCAATTTTTCCTATGCTGACTATTCCCTCGGCGATGGATTTGAATTAGGAAAAATATTCTTATCAGGTTACAGCGAAACGGCATGGGAAGCCGCAAACGGACAGCCCCAATCATTAGCCATCGATGACTTTAGTCTGTTTGCCTCAGCTTCGATCAATTCCTACATTAATCCTTTTATTGAAGTTGAAATTGCTAGTGCAACGCTATGGGAAGAAGGCAAAGGAATTGGTTTTCAAGGCTCCCGTCTGGTATTGGAGCGACTTTATAATGATATTCATTTCACTGAAGACGTTAACATTAGATTTGGCAAATCACTTGCCCCAGTGGGTGAATGGAACCGTATTCATGCAGCTCCACTAGTCTGGACAACCAACCGTCCAGTAACCACACGTTTTTCCTTTTCAGAATCAATTTCCGGTATCAACATTCAATATACCCAACACAACAACAACACCTACCAGATTTATTTTCAGCCTGGCACAGAATGGTTAGTCAAGCCAACAATAAAGAACAGACCCCGAAAATATAGCAAAATCTTTGGAATCAGCTTCGACAAGTATTTTGGATTGAATAATAAGTTAGGTGTTGCGATTCAGCATGCCCGAGTCATAGATACTGGGGATAATCAATGGGTATTCAGTCTGGATGGACAATGGCAAAGCAGACTTATAGATTTAGAATTTCAATCGACTTATACAACTATTAACTTCAAGCATTCAACAAGCCAAAAAGCCAACGAATGGGGAGGATACCTTCAGGGAATATGGCATCTCAATGAACAATGGCATATCGTACTTCGCCCCGAATATTTCGAAGCCCGAACCAAAGAGTCACAAAGCAGCATGCTATACGGACTCGTTTATCGACCACAACCTGCTTTATCCCTGAAACTGGAGTACATGGATATCAATCGCCAACAATCATTTGGCTTTTCGCAAGGTTGGTTTGCTTCATTAGCAGTGTTGTTTTGAACATGAAAATTCATTATTTAATCATTTTTATGCTGCTAAATATTCCTGTCGCGCAGGCTGATTTTTTAGTAATTGGGCATCCTGGAATTAATAAATCTTCAATAAAAATATCGGAATTAGCTGATATCTATATGAAAAAGCACTCAACCCTGATTAATGGAACCGCGGTTATCCCCGTTAATCGCTCAGCCAACTCAGATTTACGCCGACAATTTGAATCAAAAGTAATAAAAATGTCAACTCGCGAAATAAAATCATACTGGCTTAAATTACGATTCAAGGGAATTAGACCTCCCGTCGTCATGGATTCATCCGATGCCGCTATTTTGTTTGTAAAACGCGTCACTGGCGCCATCACCTATATTAAAACCTCGCAAACGCCAAACGGCGTGAAAATACTGATGAAAATAAAATAAAATAAAAAAATGACTGTTTTTCACACCCATTCACACAAATCTATCCTACGGCAGTTAGTGGTTCCATTGGTATTAAGCTTTGTATTGCTGATTCTGTTAATTACCGCTCTGGTTTTTGTTGAAATGAAAGCCAATCTGGAACAATCTATTAAAAAACAACTTATCAGCAATACAGAAACGATCAATACACAACTGAAAAACCTTTTCCGTTATAACATTCTGAACACATCAGCCTGGGCAAAATTAGAGATAATGGATAACATTATCACTGAAGATATAGATGGCCAAATTAACCGCTCATTACAGGAACTGAGATCCAATTACCACTTACCCGGCGATATACTGGTCTTTGATCATCAACGACGATTAATATCATCCAGCAATGACCAACTCCGCCAGCAAATGGATTCCATTAGCCCGCCCGATGCATGGTTTCAGGTTAATAAAAGCCATACCTTATTCCTTGGAAAACATATAAATCCCTATACCGAGCTGAAATCCATCGCTTTTATCCACTGTATTACTGCCAGCTTTGATAATCAGCGCAACCTTGGATTTATTGTCTTGACCCATCCTTGGTCAAATATTGAAGATATTGTTTTACATAAGCAAATACAAAGCGCCCTGATAGATCAATCTGGACGTGTGTTAGCAAGCAATGTAAAAGAACTGGCTGTTAATGAATCTCTTCCCCATGAAAAACTTTTCAATACATTTAAAATTAAACTTGCAAAAACCGAGTATTTATTTGAAACTGCCCAATTATCCAATATCATGGATATCCCTATCAACTGGCTGGTAGTAACACTGGAACAGCATGAACAAGCATTACAGCCCGTGTGGGGGTTGGGAATAAAAGTTAGCATTCTGGCCCTGATACTAACATCCATAATCACCTGCTTTATTATTTGGCAAACTCAGCGGGTCGTTGCGCCCATACAAAAAGTAACTCAGACTGTACTGGAAATTGCCCAATCTTCAGACTTGTCAAAAAGAGTAGCGGTAAAAGACCATGCGGTAACAGGCCATAATGAGACTGCAATCTTAGGCGCCAGCTTTAACCTGATGGCAGAAAAACTCGCTGAAACAATGACCGAGAAAGATCATTTTTCTGATCGATTGAAGCTATTAAATAAAACGCTGGAACAACAAGTCGCTGATCGTACAGAAGCTTATCGCACGACTAATGAGCAACTACAATCAACCATCAGTCAATTAAAACAAACACAAACTCAATTAATACAATCAGAAAAAATGGCCTCTTTAGGTCAATTAGTTGCCGGTATTGCTCATGAAATCAACAACCCTCTGGGTTCAATCAATGCCAACATTCCCATTCTCACTGAATATACCCATGACTTGTTTGAAATCATCGATAATATTCAAGACTCATCAATACTTGCCAAACCCTTACAAGAAATTGATTATCCATTTATTCAGAAAGATACACCGCAACTGCTTGCCAGCATGAAAAATGCGGTATCGCGCATGAAAGATATCATCTTGTCGTTACGAAATTTTTCCAGACTCGATCAAGCCGAGATTCAAGATATCTTGTTGGAAGATGCTATAGATACAACACTGGCGTTATTATCTCATCGTCTCAAAAATCGTATCATTGTAATAAAGCATTATCAGCTTAATCAACCCGTTCCCTGTTATGCCGGTTTGATTAACCAGGTCTTTATGAATTTGCTTGCCAATGCAGAACAGGCAATCAAAGGTAACGGACAAATCATCATTGAAACAAAACGACAAGACGATTATGCCTTCATCAGCATCCAGGACACAGGGTCGGGCATGGATTCAGAAACAATGAACAGGATTTTTGACCCTTTCTTTACCACAAAACCCGTCGGCGAAGGCACAGGAATGGGGCTATCCATCTCTTATGGTATTATTGAAAAACACAAGGGTTCGATTAACGTCAGTAGCAAACCTGACGCAGGCACATTGTTTACCATCCTTTTGCCTATGACAGTCAACCAACAACAGGAGATTATTGCAAATGGCTGAACCGTACACATTACTGTTTGTCGATGACGAACAAGATATACTCGACAGCCTGTATCGCAGCTTTCGGAAAGGCTACAATGTCATCCGTTGTAGCTCGGGAAAAAAAGCCATCAGCACCCTTGACAACGCTGCTGTTGATTTAATCATTTGCGATCAAAGAATGCCTGAAGTGCCAGGAACAGAAGTGTTAACACATGCTTATCAAACCCAGCCTGAAGCTATCCGTATTTTATTAACCGGTTATAGCGATATCGGTTCGCTAGTAGAATGCGTTAATCAGGCTCAAATATACAAATACATATCCAAACCCTGGGAGCCTGAAGCTTTACGCATGACTGTCACCCGGGCTTTAGAAAGTTTACACCTTGGCAGACAACTGAAGACTACACAGCAAGAACTTGAAGATGCCTATTTTCATGCGGTTACCATGCTCGCGGTAGCCTGCGAAGGCAAAGATGAAACCACAGGCAACCACGTACTACGGGTTCAGCATTTTACCGAAGCTTTGGCAAAAACATTGAACATTGCAGATAATGAAGCCATTCACATGGGCATCATGAGTATCCTGCATGATGTAGGAAAAATTTATATCCCGGACGCTATTCTGAAAAAGCCCGGTAAATTGACTGACGAGGAATGGATTGAAATGAAACGCCATGCCGAATATGGCGCTAAGATACTCGGCGAACATCCCTATTTTGCCATTGCCAAAGACATCGCGATCGGACATCATGAAAACTTTGATGGCAGCGGCTATCCGGCAGGTCTTAAGGGTAATGATATTCCCTTGTCTGCCAGAATAACCAAAGTTGCAGATACTTTTGATGCGCTCACTACAATTCGCCCTTATAAACAAGCTTGGAGTGTTAATCAAGCATTGAAGTGGATGCGTGAAAATTCAGGTACGATGTTTGATCCTAAGGTCGTCGATGCCTTGCTTGACCTTGCCGAACACGGCGAACTACAGAAAATCATGACGGATTTCCATGATTGATGCCGTTAGAAAAACGAGTTGGCCTGTAAGCCGGGTTCTGTCGTGAACAGCCATTCATCTGGGCTGCAAGTCGCCCTGCAGCTCAAGCAATCTACCCAGGAACCGCGCGGGCCGCGCGTAAGCTCCTCTATTTGATCTTGCTCCGGGTGGGGTTTACCCTGCCGCTGCTGTTACCAGCAGCGCGGTGCGCTCTTACCGACACCTTTTCACCCTTACCCAACCCTTGAAACTTCGTTTCAGGGGCTGGGCGGTATATTTTCTGCGGCACTTTCCGTAGGCTCACGCCTCCCAGGCGTTACCTGGCACCCTGCCCTGTGGAGCCCGGACTTTCCTCCACTTTATTTTGCAATAAAACAGCGACTGTTCGGCCAACTCGGCGGCGATTATACCTCATAAAAGCTTCTTACTTAGGTTTTTTCCATTGCCAACGCCGCCTGATACAGTATTTTTTTTCTTTGTCCGGTAATTTTTACCGCCAAAGCCACAGCCGTTTTGATAGAACATTCTGTCAATAATACCGCCAAAGTTCTTTTTTCATCCTCACTGATCTCCTGAATGTCTTTATCAACCGTAGCGCCATCTACAATGACAACAAATTCACCCTTGCGCATATTAGCATCATTTTTCACCCGTTCGACGACATTCACCAGCTTGTCTTTGACCACAGTTTCATGTAGTTTGGTTAATTCCCTGGCCACCACAATTTCCCTGTCAGCCGGCAATATCTCAAGCATATCTTCCAATGCCGTCTGAATTCTATGACAGGACTCGTAAAACACCCAAGTCGATTCATCCAATAGTTTTTCTTTAAAAAATGTTTTTCTAGCCGACTTTGTACGCGGCAAAAAACCCTCAAAGGTAAACCGTGTTACCGGCAAGCCGGATACTGACAAGGCGGCAATCAAGGCACAAGCTCCCGGTATCGGCGAAACCTCTATTCCCTGTTCTCTGGCCAATCTGACCAAAGGCATACCCGGATCACTTAATAAAGGCGTACCGGCATCTGAAACCAGCGCTATCGAAAATCCTTGCTGCATTTTTTCAACGAGCTCCGGTGCAACTTTTTCTTCATTATGCTGATGCAAGGAAAGCACACGGCAGGAAATGCCATAATGCTGCAACAACATTCTGACATGCCGGGTATCTTCAGCCGCAACCAGATCAACCTGCTGTAAAATTTCCACGGCTCTGATACTAAAATCTGCTAAATTACCTATAGGTGTTGCAACAACATATAATTTACCCGACATCGACTATTCAATCCTCTTGTTTGATTTTACTAAAATGAAGGTTTAAGCATTTTATGATTCGCCATCGTCTGACTTCATACCTTATTATCTCAAGTCTCCTGTCGGCCTGCGCCACAATACCGGCTCAAAACCAGGCGTACCAGGAAGAAACCACCCAGGCGAAAACGCTGATGAGTATCGGCCAGCATAAACAAGCGGCTAAATTGTATCAAAATCTGGCTAAATCCAACCCGGAACAGCAAAATCAATTTCGGTTATTGGCCGCAGAAGCGCTGGTCCAGTCCGGTGATAGTGATAACGCCAGAAAATATGCCGACAGCATTAATTCATCAGCGCTATCGTCAGAACAACGAAATAAATTAAATATTGTTTATGCACAAATCAGTCTGAATTACGGCAATGCGGAACAGGCGTTGGAAAGGCTAAGCAACGTTACTGTCTCACAGCTCAGCAGTGAAAATCAACAGAGCTACTATCGTGCCCAGGCTTTTGCTTACTCTTTAACCGGAGACTTATTAGCCAGTGCAAAAGCCCGAATTAAACTGGGCAGCCTCCTGCAATTTCAGAATCAGCTCCATGAAAACAACACCGCCATTCTGGAAACACTCAGCCTGCTGCCACGGCAAACTTTAATTCTTGATCAACCACTGGCGCCGGATACTCTGGGCGGTTGGATGGCGCTTGCCAACCTGCTTAAACAAAGGTCGACAGGCCCCACTGGACTCGATACCAGCATCAACGAATGGCGACAAAATTTCCCAAATCACCCGGCAAACTCACATTTTCTACAAGATTATCTAGCCAGTCCGCGACATGCTTTCAAACAGCCCGCAGCAATTGCCGTTCTACTGCCTGAATCAGGTCCCTTTGAACAGGCGGCAAAAGCGATCAGAGAAGGTTTGATGGCTGCATACTACCATCAACAAGACTCAGCCCCCCAACCAACGGTACGTTTTTATGATAGTGCCCAAAGCGATCCAGTCACCCTCTATAATCAGGCTGTTGCCAATGGTGCAGAACTAATCATAGGCCCACTCAGTAAAAAAAGCATTGCAATTCTAGCATCTGGCAGTGGTTTGAATATACCTGTCCTGGCATTAAATCATGTTGAAAACTTAAGTAAAGCAAATCTATATCAATTTGGTTTAAGCCCAATTGATGACGTCCAACAGATTACAGCAAAAGCCCGATTGGATGGACACCAAAAAGCCTTACTTTTGATACCGGAAACCAGCCAGGGAGAACGTATTGCCAATTATCTGACTGAATATTGGCAACAAACTAACGAAATACTATTAGAATCAAAAACTTACAACCCGAAAGAACACGACTTTTCCTATCCCATTAAAAATCTGCTTAATCTGGATGAAAGCGAGCAACGATATCAGCAATTAAGGCATCTGCTAGTCAGGCATATTAAATTCACCCCCAGACGACGCCATGACGTTGATGCTATTTTCATCAATGCATACCCTCAGGTTGCCCGTTCGCTGAACCCTCAACTGCGATTTTACCATGCTACCAATATACCGGTTTATGCAACACCGCATATATACAGCGGACGAAAAAAACCATCACAGGACATAGACCTTAACAACATTATATTTTGTGATATTCCCTGGTTGTTTCCTGACGCTTACCAGGGAGAACTGAGTCAGGAGTCCTTAAGTAACAGCTGGCAACAATTTCCCGACAGGTATTTACGTCTGATTGCATTGGGTATTGATGCCTACAACCTGATCGCCCATTTAGATAAACTGGATACCATAAAATATCACGGCGCCACCGGCAATCTACTGTTAAATTCGGAAAACCGCATCACCCGGCAACTAAACTGTGCTAAATTTACTGCCGGCATTCCGATAAGTAGTGGCTTTATTGACTCTGCTGTCGAAGATCAGCAAAGCATTGCCATCGACGCCGCGCCCCTGATAGATAAATAAAATGCTAAAAAAAATTCGCGCCCTTCATTTGAAACGGGGTGACAATGCCGAACAACAAGCTCTGGACTTTCTGTTAAAACAAGGATTACAACTGATTTGCAAAAACTATCGTTGTAAAACAGGTGAACTGGACCTGGTAATGAGCGATCAAC
This sequence comes from uncultured Methylomarinum sp., assembly GCA_964474415.1. GTDB lineage: Bacteria > Pseudomonadota > Gammaproteobacteria > Methylococcales > Methylomonadaceae > Methylomarinum. The sequence continues at coordinate 19,369 of CAYYSO010000010.1, forward strand.
AAACTTTAGTCATCGTTGAGGTTCGATTTCGTCAATCGGATAAATTTGGCAGCGCTCTGGAAAGCATTACTCCCAAAAAACAATCCCGTATAATAGCCGCCACCAAACACTATATAATGAGCAATAGTACTAACTCGCAGATCCGTTTTGATGTCATTGCCATTTCCGGTAATCAGAAAATCAACTGGATCAGAAACGCATTTCAGTAGCAGCAAGACATGTCTTGTCTTTACTGAAACCAAATTCCAGCCCAATTTATTTTTAACCCGCCATCTGCTTAAACTTTATGAGTCTCCAAGATAGAATTATCAATCATTTCTCAGACAGCATCCAGACCAAACAAGATGCTATGAACAGCTTATGTGAGCTGATTGAATTTGCCTCTCAGCGCATTGTCGATGCACTAGTCAACGACAAAAAAGTGCTAACCTGTGGCAATGGCGGATCCGCCGGCGATGCACAACACTTTTCTTCTGAAATGCTCAATCGTTTTGAACGCGAAAGACCTGCTTTGCCGGCGATCGCTTTAACCACAGATACATCCACCATCACATCAATTGCCAATGACTACCATTTCGATGAAGTATTTGCCAAACAACTCCGTGCATTAGGGCAAAACGGCGATATTTTACTGGTTTACAGCACCAGCGGTAATTCTGCAAACGTCGTTAAAGCCGTGCATGTTGCGCATGAAAAAGGCATGCCTGTTATTGCGCTGACCGGCATGGACGGCGGGGCAATAGCGGCTATCCTCAATGAATCCGACCTGGAAATCAGAGTGCCATCAAATTCCACAGCCCGTATTCAGGAAGTTCACCTGCTGATTTCTCATTGCTTGTGTGACTTGATTGATCAACAACTGTTTGGCGGCTGATATGAAACAATTCATTCTTTTATTGCTGCTTTCTTTTATCACTAACGGTTGCTCAATATTGGCAGTCGGCGGCGCCGAAGCGACTGGTTTATCGTTGTTACACGATCGCCGCACCAGCGAGACTTTGCTAAACGATGAACGCATCGAAATCAATTCCGGCATAGAACTCGATTTACATGACGACATCCGTAACAACACCCACTTTAATGTGACCGCTTATAACGGTATAGTATTAATTACAGGTGAGGCAACCACCGTAAAACTACGCGACAAAATTGTTGATATTGTCAGAAGAATTCCCGGTGTTAAACTGGTCCATAATGAGATGATCATTGCTGCTCCCAGCTCAATCGCCAGTCGCTCCAATGACACATTCATAACAACCAAAGTCAAATCATCCCTAAGCCGGATCAGAAATCTACCGGGATTTGACGCGACCCGTGTCAAAATCGTTACCGAAAACGGCGTCGTTTATCTAATGGGTTTATTACATAGAAATGAAGCCCATGTCGCCACTGAAATGGCCCGCCGGGAGAGTGGTGTTAAACAAGTAGTTAAGGTTTTTGAATATATTGAATAAAAACTCTCCTGCTTGTTTAATTTTTGAATCCGGGACACCGCTACAGCACAAGATTTTGACTCAACTATAATCGTCAGATTACTCCCCCTCTTGTGAAACCAATATCTTGCGCTATAATTCCACGCGCAACTGATCATTAGGATAATACCTTTGCTCGTCCTATACTGTAACCGAATGGTTTGAAAAAAAAGTGAGTTGTACTAATGGCCCGGAACTGCTGATCCAGAACGCTTTTTCAACTGACTTTCCAAGTAACACTCAATGATGCGTGTATCGGATTTTTTTTAATATTCGCTCACACAACCCATTTATTTTTAGATACTATTAAACTGTAACCTTCTTAACTAATTGGAGTACAACAATGACTACTATCACTGATCCGGTAATAGGCCGTTGGTACAAAGATGTTGAAAACAATTTAACCTTCAAAGTCGTTGCTATTGAGGAAAGCGATGATTCAATTGAAGTGCAATACATGAACGGCGACATCAGCGAATATGACAATGACACTTGGTATAATTCGACATTTGATTACGTAGAAGCGCCTGAAGACTGGAGCGCCCCATACGATGACCTGGAAACTGATGACCTCGGTTATACTGATCCCGACACCCATAATAACCCGAACCAGGATACTACTGACCTTCCTGACCACTAAGTATTAAAGCACCAACACATATGAAAATGAGTCCTCGGCAATTCCTGGACTGGGAATCCAAGAGCATCACCCTTTTGGCCATGTCTGGCGCCGGCAAAACCACATTAGCAAACAAACTTCCCAAAGATAAATGGTTTCATTATTCTGGCGACTATCGAATCGGCACAAAATACCTGGGGGAACACATTCTGGACAACATCAAACGCCAGGCAATGGATGTCCCTTTCCTGAGAAACCTGTTATTGTCTGACTCTATTTATATCTGCAATAACGTTACTGTTGATAACCTCGCTCCTGTCTCCAGCTTTCTTGGCAAACTGGGTGACCCGACCCAAGGCGGCTTATCATTAGCTGAATTTAAACAACGCCAGGCTTTGCATCACCAGGCTGAAATTGCGGCAATGAACGATGTTCCTGATTTTATTCGTAAAGCGGAAGATATTTATGGTTATAAACATTTTATCAATGATGCCGGCGGTAGCGCTTGCGAACTGGACTGCCCGGAAACCATAGAGAAACTGGCAAAACACACTTTAATTGTTTACATTAAAATCCCCCCTTCCCTTGAACAAACCATCATCAACCGGGCGAAAACAGACCCCAAGCCGCTCTACTATCGCGAAGCATTTCTGGACGAGAACCTGGCTAAGTTTATGAGTGAAAAAGGCTACACCACAACAGACAGCATTCCTCCAGATGAATTTGTCACTTGGGTGTTCCCAAAACTATTCAAATCCCGATTACCCCGCTATCAGGCTATTGCCGATCAATATGGCTATACCATTTCTGCAGACGATGCCGCACGGGTTGCCAATGAAGAAGATTTTCTGCGATTAGTCGCTGCAGCCATCGCCAAACAGCCATCCTAAAGGTCAAATCATGCCCCTGGTCGCTCACACAAACTTACCCACCTTCCAGCGTCTTCATGAAGAAGGTGAAGACATTCTCACACCCGAAAGAGCCCGCCATCAGGATATTCGTGAATTGCATATTGGTTTGCTGAATATCATGCCTGACGCTGCGCTTGAAGCCACTGAACGGCAGTTTTTTCGACTGGTTGGCGCCTGCAATCAAATCGCCCAGTTTCATGTTCATCCATTTACTATCAACGGTCTGGAACGAAGTCCCGAAGCACAGGCGCATATTGATAAATATTACAATTCATTTGAGCAAATCAAGCAGGATGGACTGGATGCACTCATTATCAGCGGTGCCAATGTCACCCATAACCATTTACAGCACGAAGATTTCTGGCAACCACTCACCGAAGTGTTTGCCTGGGCAAAAGAACATGTCACCTCAATTTTGTGCTCATGCCTGGCCACACATGCATTGATCCAATATTGTTATGGTATTGAGCGTACCCGCTTACCCGGCAAACGCTGGGGGGTTTTTTCCCACAAAGTAATTGACAGAACTCATCCCCTGGTTGCAGAAATTAATACGCGCTTTGACGTTCCTCACTCCCGTTTTAACGAGATTTTTCAACATGACATGGAAGAACACGGTCTAAAAGTCCTGGTTGCCAGCCAGGAAGCCGGCGTACACCTCGCCGTCAGTAAAGATGGTTTCCGCATTGTCTTCTTTCAGGGTCACCCGGAATATGATGACATTAGTCTTTTAAAAGAATATAAACGTGAAGTAATGCGCTTTTATCAAGGAGAACGCGATGATTACCCGCCTTATCCTGAACACTATTTCAACGAAACAATCCGCCATGTATTTGCTGATTACGAGGTTCATGTCAAAACAGCTAAAAAAACACATCAAGCCCCCCCCACCTTTCCAGAAGAAACCATAATCGAGTACCTGGACAATACCTGGCGAGATTCAGCAAAAGCCGTTTTCAATAACTGGTTGGGAAAAATATATCAAATCACCAATCAGAACCGACGCCTGCCGTTTATGAATGGCATTGACCCTCAAAACCCCCTGGGCCTGTAAATACACAATCACAGCTTGCCGCTGGATTACAGGGATATAATGAATGCAGAAAAAGCAGGAGCATTTTCTGTCCAAGCTCACGCTAAGTACCTACACCTTGACCTCCTGGGATGGAGGAAATGTCTAAAATTATAGGAACAATTTAGACCATGTAGGCAATGCCCCGGATATCATAGCGATGTAACTATGGACTCAAACAACAGTAACCAGAAAAACCACCAGCAGTTTTTACAGCAAGCCATCCACATCGCCTGTAAAAACGTAACCCAGGATAATGGCGGCCCCTATGGCGCTTGTGTTGTAAAAGACAATAAAATCATAGCCAGTAGCGGCAACCGGGTTACCAGCGATCTTGATCCCACCGCTCACGCCGAAATCATAGCCATCAGAGAAGCCTGTAAAACCCTAAACGATTTTCAGCTCGAAGATTGCATTCTGTACAGCAGTTGCGAACCCTGCCCGATGTGTTTAGGCGCAATTTACTGGGCTAGACTGAAACAAGTCTACTATGCCAGCAATCGTTTTGATGCAGCTACAGCCGGTTTTGATGACAATTTTATTTACAATGAGATTAAAAAGCAGCCACAACAAAGAAATATTGTCATGCAGCAATTATCTTTACCCACAGCACAAACTCCTTTTAATCTCTGGCAAACCCAACAAAACAAAACCCTTTACTAAAAACCGACCATCTATTCTCTGTAATTTCCGCAAATCGCCTAATTATCGACTTTTTCTATCACATTCTTTTCATCCTCTACTGCTGCAGGAGCACTGGATTCAACAGCAGCTGCCTTTCTTATTTTCAATAACCAGCCATCCTGTCCACGGCATCTACCTTCCTTAGCCTTAGCTACGACATGAATCCGCGCATATTTACCGTTAATTGTAGCCGGCAATTTGGCAGTCACTACAAAAAAATTCATTTTATCAACAACATTTACTTGTAGTGGTATTTTCTTTGCCTCTGCTTTGATAGTAGTGGGGTCAGCCCAGTTTGAAACATGGAAAGATATCTGTGTTTCCGGATCGACTTCAGACAAATGTTCCGGCTCAAAAGTTCTAAATCTAGGTTTTTTACATTCCTTCTCAGTGTTACCTGAATTATATGCCAGAGTAGTCCCGGCAAAAACGGTCATTCCCAAAACCACAATCATTCGTAAGCTTTTTGTAATTTTCATAATCAGCCTCTTTCATTAATTCGTCCAACATGGACTTTAATCATTTTTAGATAACAATTCAACTTGGAATCACCTGATTCAAAGTAATTTAGAATCTACTCAGCATATTTAATTCCATGCGTCCCCCCCAGTCCATCCAGAAAGGCACGGGAGGATTGTTCATGGCGAGTAAAACAATCCCACCCACCCTACGCGACTTACAGAGAGGTATTCACGCGCTCTAATAAATCGATACAGTTACTCAATTTAATAAGAAAAAATCAATTTTATTGACAACAAATTTTCTGTCCATTCAAGAATTGCCGATGAACTCTCAGGGCAATCGGGTTTAAATTAGCTTGACTTTTTAATTTACAGGGTAATCAAAAGGTTGAAATATTCAGCATGTTTAAATCTTATAATTTATTTAAATTCATACCAGCCTAAGGTATTTATTTTATTGTTTTCAGATTTTAATCCGATTACCCTGGATGAACTCTTTTGCAAAAATAAAGACAAATGAAGAGCCAATAGCAATCAGGACTCTATATCATGCCAATCAAGGAAAAGTCATCAATCGCCAGCAGTGAAATTACCGATCAATCTATTTTTAAAGACCGTCGTCAGATAATTAAAGCCGCCATGGGTTTATCAGCTGCAGGTTTTCTACCTGCTAATGTTGTGGCGACAGAAAAGTCATATCGACACCTTCCCATCGGTCCTTATTCGGCAAATCTCCCGGTTACAGACTTTGAAGATGTCAGTCAATACACCAACTACTACGAATTCTCCTCCAATAAAACAGACTCTACAGTATTGGCTCAAGCCATGCAGATATCACCCTGGCAAGTCAAAATCGAAGGTGAAGTGGAAAAACCCGGTACCTACAACCTGGAAGATATTTTAAAAACCAACCCCTTGGAAAAAAGAATCTATCGCTTTCGTTGTGTCGAGGCATGGTCTATGGTTGTACCCTGGATAGGTTTCCCGCTGGGTGAAATGCTAAAAAAATTGCAACCAACCTCGCGGGCAAAGTACGTTGAATTTACCACTTTGCATCAACCCGAAATCATGATTGGCCAGCGCCGTCGCTCCCTTTCCTGGCCTTACACTGAAGGTTTGCGTATTGATGAAGCCATGCACCCTTTAACACTGCTGGCGACTGGCATGTATGATGATAAACTACCGAAACAGAACGGTGCCCCTTTGCGACTGGTAGTACCCTGGAAATATGGCTTTAAAAGCATTAAGGCTATTGTAAAAATCCGGTTACTGGAATCGATGCCGGTAACTGCCTGGAATAAAAAAGCACCGGGAGAATATGGATTCTTTGCCAACGTCAATCCCGAAGTCCCCCACCCTCGCTGGAGTCAGGCTCGTGAAAGAATTCTGGGCGCCAGTATTTTTACCCCAAAACGTAAAACTGAAAAATTCAATGGCTATGGCGATCAGGTAGCCTCACTCTACAGCGGCATGGATCTTAAAAAGTTTTTCTGATGGTACTTCACAAAAAAGCATGGAGAACCATAAAGTTCGTGGTATTTATCATCTGTTTGCTCCCTTTTCTATTATTGTCTATAGATACCTGGCAAAATAACCTGGGTGCAAACCCAATTGAAACATTGCACTTTAGATTGGGAGACTGGGCGTTACGTTTTTTATGCCTCACTCTATTTATTACGCCTTACAAACAATTAGCCGGACAAAACTGGGTTACCCGTTTTCGGCGGATGCTGGGACTATACACTTTTTTCTATGCTTTCATGCATTTACTGGTATTCATCATTCTGGATCTGTCCCTGTCATGGGAGGCATTTGAGGTCGAATTAAAAGAAAGCCCCTATATTCTATTGGGTATATCGACTTTTATATTAATAACGCCACTGGCAACCACATCGACTAAAAACATGCAAAAGAGGTTAGGAAAGAACTGGATTCGACTTCACCGGCTTATTTATCCAGCTGCAATCACCGCCATATTGCACTACCTCTCATTAGTTAAATCAGATCTGAATGAACCTTTAATATATGCTGATATTATATTTTTCCTACTGACTTATCGCCTTATCAGATATTTTAAAAAGCAATCAGGAATAACAAAAGCCGCTTAAAACGGCAGGCAAAAAAAAGCAGTTACTATGTAACTGCCAAACTAATTAGGAAGAATATATCGCAACTTTTAGCTGTATGACCTTAAAAGTTATTTACATAATAGCAAACAAATTGCAAATAAAAATGTGACATATTGTCGCAGTTCTAAATAAAATGAATATATTCCCCACGATTCAATAACCGATACAACTGATATTAATGCTCTCTCAAGTTCTTCCAAAATCCGAAATTTCCATCAGAGAAAATCTGAAATGGCTGTTTATCTTAAGAAACCTGATGATGACAGCAGAAGTTCTGTTGATTTTCATATCCACTTACGGCCTTGGTATCAAGTTGCCACAGGAACAATTATGGTTGGTCATCCTTTCTATTGGCGCTGTTAATCTGTATACCTGGATGCGTTTACAAACAGATGAACTGGTCACGGACCTGGAAATCTTTTCCCAAATCTCAATTGATGTTTTAGCCATGGCATCTTTGCTTTATCTTACCGGAGGAGCATCCAATCCGATTATCTGGGTCTTCCTGCTGCCTCTGATTATTACAGGTATTATGTTGCCGCAGGCTTATACCTGGAATATGGTAATACTAACCTCATCCATTTATACCATATTAATCGGTTATAATATCCCTCTGCCCGCGATTGAACCCCATGTCCCCAACCCCAGATATTTGACACCGGAAATGAGTCATCAATTACACATGATGACTGACAAAAACTACTTCAATCTACATATTTTCGGGATGTGGTTAGGTTTTGTATTTAGCGCAGGATTAGTGGCATTTTTTGTCGTCGAATTGTCCAACACCCTGAAGGAAAGAGAGCGCAATCTGGCAGAGGCGAGGGAGAATGCGCTTCGCGATGAGCGAGTAGTATCCTTGGGCACTTTAGCTGCAAGCGCCGCACATGACATGGGCACCCCGCTAGGTACCATCGCCATTCTAACCCACGAAATACAACAGGAATTTCCTGAACACAGGTATCCAGATCTACAGCATAAGCTCATGATCATGAATCAACAAATCAAACGTTGCAAAGAGGCTTTATCAGTAATGTCCGCATCCGCTGGCGAAATGCGCGCCGAATCCGGGCAAATTATGTTATTGACCGACTATATTGATGAGGTAATCAATCAATGGCGGGCACAAAACCCTACAACCAAACTGAATTTATTTGTTTCCCCCGACAACGTCATGAAAGCTAAAATTATTGCCGACCGCACCTTGACTCATTCAATTATGAACATCCTCAACAACGCAACCCAGGCCACTACAGATTGTCAAGGTATCGAATTTCATGCCACTTGGGACAGAGAGCAACTAAATTTAAAAATCAGGGACTTCGGCCCCGGTTTACCGCAAGAATACCTGGGGTTTATTGGTCAGCAACCGGTCACCAGCAAAAAACAGGGCCTTGGCGTCGGCCTTTTTTTAACTTACTCCACTATCAAACGCCTAGGCGGTACAATACATTTCAACAACCTGAAAACAGGCGGGGCCTGTGTCGAAATCACCCTGCCCTTATTAACAACAGAGAGTAACAATGACAACTTTGGAAACGGATAAACCGCAGTTATTAATAGTAGATGACGATGAAACCTACTGCTCAGTACTAAAACCGGCGCTTGAAAAAAGAAATTTTCAAGTCAGTGTCGCCCATGACGTTAAAAGCGGCATCATTATGGCCGAACAAACCGAGCCTGAATACGCGGTTATCGATTTACGGATTGGTTATGATTCCGGTCTGGAAATGGTGGAAAAACTGATTTCCCTGGACAGTAACACCCAAATTGTCATACTCACCGGTTTTGCCAGTATTGCCACAGCGGTCGAAGCGATTAAACTGGGAGCCATTCATTACCTGACCAAACCCGCAAATGCCGATGAAATCGTCAATGCCCTGTACAAAAATGAAGGCGACTCATCCGTTTCCATCAGTGAAAACCCGTTGTCGATCAAGCGCCTGGAATGGGAACATTTGCAAAAGGTTTTAATGCAGCATGACGGCAATATTTCCGCTGCAGCACGAGCATTGAATATGCACCGCAGGACATTACAGAGAAAGCTGGATAAGCGGCCAGTAAGGGAATAACATTTAAACCCACCACAGGACACAGAGAATAAAAAATGTCAGATTTCTGTGGTGAAAAAACAGACAGGTGTAGTGGATTATTTATTACGACTAGTCTTTAACCTGACTTTCGCCTCATCCCATAAAGCATCCAGCTCGGCTAACTCACAGTCACGCAAAGTCCGGCCTGTCGCTTCCACCTGCCGCTCAATATACTGAAATCGACGGGAAAATTTTCGGGTTGCCTCTTTCAATGCAATTTCAGGATTGACTTTCAAATGACGAGCCAAATTAACGCTAACCAACAACAAATCCCCTACTTCTTCTTGAATATGAGCCTGATCACCCGATTGCCAGGCTTCTTTCACCTCTTCCAGCTCTTCCATGACTTTAGCAAATACCGGCATGACTTCGGGCCAATCAAATCCATGAGCGGCAGCGCGATTCTGAATTTTTTCACATTGCACCAGAGCCGGCAGATTTTTTGCCACACCGTGGAGTACGCTTTCCTTGTCACCCATTTTATTTTTGACTTTCCTTTCCAGCACTTTAGCTTCATCCCAGGCTTTCTGCCGCGCTTCATCACTGTCATACTTTACATCGGCAAATACATGAGGATGACGACGGATCAATTTATCACCGATAGTAGCTGCGACCTGTTCAAAATCAAACAGGCCCTGCTCTTCGGCAATACGGGAATGAAACACAACCTGCAATAACAAATCGCCCAGCTCAAAACGCAAATCATCCAGGTCATTACGCTCGATAGCATCAGCGACTTCGTAAGCCTCTTCAATAGTGTAAGGAATCAGACTGTAAAAGTCCTGTTTCAAATCCCAGTCACAACCTCGCTCAGGATCACGCAAACGCACCATGATGGCCAACAAGCGCTCAACATTACTTAGACTCAAAACATTGAACCAAAATTTTCTTGATACAATTCCTTAAAATCATCCATGGAGAAAAAATGATTCTGCGTACCATTATGTTCAATTTTGATAGCCCCCAGTAAAGATGCGATCCGACCCGTAGTTTCCCAGTCATGCTCATTCAGTAATCCATATAGTAATCCGGCACGATAGGCGTCACCGCATCCGGTCGGATCCATTAACGCTTTTGGCTTTGCCGATGGTATATCAATACATTGGCCTTCCGTATAAATTTTTGATCCATTACCGCCCATAGTAATAATCAAAGCGTCCACCTTCTCTGCCATTTGTTCCAGCGTCAGTCCGGTGCGTTCCTGCATCAATTCAAACTCATAATCATTGAATGTAGCGTAGATTGCCAATTCCATAAACTGTACCAGTTCTTCGCCAGTGAACATTGGCATACCCTGTCCGGGATCGAAAATGAAAGGAATACCCTGCTCAGAAAACTGTTCAGCATGTACATGCATACCCTCCTTACCATCCGGGGAAACAATACCGATCCTGATTCCGATATTTTCCGGCACCGAATTTAAATGCGATGAATTCATTGCACCCGGATGAAATGCGGTAATCTGGTTATCATCTTCATCTGTAGTGATATAAGCTTGGCCAGTATAATTATCATCCAGAATTTTAAGATATTCAGTAGAAAGACCGCATTGACTTAACCATTGCGCATAAGGTTCAAAATCATGCCCGACTGTCGCCATTATCAAAGGGTCCTCACCCAGTAACTTCAAATTATAGGCGATATTACCGGCACATCCTCCGTATTCCCTGCGCATACTGGGCACCAGAAATGAAACATTGAGCATGTGGACTTTTTCCGGCAGAATGTGATTTTTAAACTTATCATGAAAAACCATGATGGTGTCGTAAGCCATTGATCCACAAATCAGTGCACTCATTTATATTCCCCTTTTTTCCGTTAAATTAAAACCATTATCCAGGTTACAGCTGACCACAGCAGCGTTAAAAAAACCGCAGCAGAGCCAATGTCTTTTGCCCGTCCGGATAATTCATGATACTCCGGTCCTATTCTATCAACTACCGATTCCACAGCGGAATTTAACAGCTCGGTAACCAACACCAATACTAAACAACCAATCAACAATATTCTTTCAATATTATTATCCCCCAACCAAATAGCCAACGGTATTGCAAAAATACATATCAATCCTTCCTGCCTGAATGCTTCCTCATGCTGCCAGGTTGCTTTAAACCCGGCCAGAGAAAAGAAAAAAGCATTGAAAATTCTCGTCAACCCTTTCGCGTTTTGTTTTGCCATTTGCCTTGTAATCCTTCCTTCACATAAAATAACTACCGATTATTCATCAATCATCTGGCTGTAAGCAGCGGCATCCATTAACTGATCCAATTCAGTCCGGGCACTCATTTTAATTGCAAATAACCAGGTTCCAAAAGCATCATTGTTGACCTGTTCAGGTTCATCCTCCAGAGTGTCATTAATTTCGATGACTACCCCGCTAACCGGACTAAACAGATCAGAAGCAGTTTTGACTGACTCAACCACCGCACATTGTTCGCCTTGCTGTAATTCCCGACCGACCTCAGGCAATTCAATAAAAACCAGGTCGCCCAGTTCAGATTGGGCAAAATCTGTTATCCCGACACGCACCACATTATCATTTTCCAGTTTTGCCCATTCATGGGTTTTTGCATATTTCAAATTTTCCGGCATATCACTCATTTTTCTCTCTCAATTGTCAAGCGGGATAAAATATCTGTAGAAGGATAGCGTGCTATTTTGCAAACACAACAAAAATTTTAAATTCCGAATGCGCAAAACGTATAATTCAAAGTACACACACAAAGTTTTCCTTTTTTGATGATTTTCTTTCGCCCAATTTTATATAGCCTTTTTATTTATTTAACCATCATCCCCGGCTTAGCCAATGATACCGACGAAGGCCAAAACGACAAGAATATCGTTAGCCCTCCTTTACATAAGCAAGTTGTTATCGAATTAGATGATAATGCACAGGAAATTTCCGGCCTGCAAACTATTATCGTCAAGCCAACTGATTTTCATCCCGAATTCATTGCCTATGGCAAAGCCATCAGCGTAAAACCACTGCTTGATATTCGTCGGCAATACCTGCTTGCTTCAACACAACACCACAGTGCCGAAGTAAAATACAACATCACTCAGAAAAACCTGACACGTTTACAAAACCTGCATAAAAATGAAGCAGTTTCCACCCGGAAATTGCAGGAAACACAGGCACAATGGCAATCAGACAAAGCCTCATTAAATATTTTCTCGCTGCAACGCCAGATGATTCTGTCCGCATGTCGTTTGCAATGGGGAAACACCTTGACCGACTGGTTTACCCAACCGGTATCACCACAAGCCGATAATATCATCACTCACCGGACACAATTATTACAAATTACACTACCCGCCGGCCGCCAACTTCCCAAAGGAATCGAAACGATTAACATTGCCGCCAACGGTCACAGAAAAAATGCTACGCTCGCTCATTTCATTGCTGCCGCACCACAGATTGATCCTTTCTCCCAGGGACCCAGTTATTTTTTTCTCAGTTCAAACGCTGTTATTCAACCCGGCATGAACATCACTGCCTGGATACCCGGTCAGCAAAAAAAACAACATGGCATTATTATTCCTCACTCATCGCTGCTCTGGCATCTTGGTCAGGCATTTATCTTTGTTAAATTAAGTGATGATTTATTCAATCATCGTAATATAGATCACTATGCAGAAACCCCTGACGGCTATTTTATAACTACCGGTATCAAAGAAGGTGAAGAAGTGGTGAGTCATGGCGCCCAAATGTTGTTATCGCATGAATTTCGTTCTCAAATTCCCGATGAGGATGATGATTAGCCATCCTGTTATTAATAACCGCCCTCCAAACTAACTCACTTTTTTGGGGCAAAAGCCAAATAGTGCTGCACTAGATTTAAAAATACAAAGGAATGAAAATGATGATTGGTAAATCAGCTAAATAAGCCAATTCAACTATCAAAACTATTCGCTACTATCTGCATAAAGGCTTGTTACCCGAGTCGTAAAGACCTGTCAGATTCAAAATACTGAACATTGCAAAAATCTTTGTAAATTCTTCTTGACTCTGTTCCTATGAACGGGGTTTATGCTCTTGATCGAGCTCTATCGCTGTTTTTTATTCCACTGTTGATAATATTGAAGACTGATAACAACGAATTAATTTAATTCAGGATATTCAATGTGGCGACAAAAATAAAACGGGTATCTGATAATGAAACACAATAAACAACAAACCAATACCGGAATGCTAGCTATTAAAAATCTAAAGGAACGTCTATTGCATAATTGGGTATCTGGATTGCAACGCTTACAAATAATGTCAAGCTTGTTAATACAACGATATTCTATTGCGCAGTTTGTACAGTCAATTGACTTAAACGAACTGAAAAGCTGGCTAATATATGCCAGACAATACGATATAGTTCGGTGTGCTATTAAAATGGCTGTTATTGTCGGCACAATCCTGATGTTGATTAATCATGGTGAAGAACTTTGGTTAGATCAACTTACAACACTGGATTGGATACAAATTGGCTTGACTTACCTTGTCCCCTATAGCGTTTCAACCTATTCTTCAGTCGAGTTATTCAGAAGACATCATGAACAACAGTAAAAATGAGCGCTTTGGAAATAGCTGCAAGTTCTGTAACTGCTTGCTCAACGCCAAAAATGGCCCCTCTATTTTTTGTTCTTGCAAGCACTGCATTCAATTCCGTTCCAAAGCAGCTAAAGACCGAACACTTGTAGAAATTATAAACTATCTCCGTCATCAAAAAACGCTGTTGATCAATCTGGGTTTGACACTCATGGTGTGGACAGCCTGGTTTTTTTATACCCATCCCGATTCTTTATTTATCCTGCAAAAAAACTGGCAAATCACCCTAACTATGACACTGGGTTCTTTTATTGCCGGCGCAACCAGTGAAGGCGGAGGTGCAATCGCTTTTCCGGTTTTCACCAAGGTTTTACACATTCAACCGTTGGATGCCAAAGTATTTTCATTGGCGATACAAAGTATCGGCATGACTACCGCAACAATAACGATAATTCTGATGCGTGTCAGAGTCGAATGGCGCTTTATTTTATGGGCAAGTCTGGGAGGAATACCGGGAGTGGCTGTAGGTTCACTGATGATAGCGCCGTTACTGCCTGCACCGTTACTGAAAATGCTTTTTACCGTCATGACCGTCAGCTTTGCCATAGCGTTGATATGGCTGAATTGGCGAGAACGCACTTATAACGACAGACTAATAATAGTAGGCTTGCGGGAGCAAATAATGATGTTGTTGACCGGGGTTATTGGCGGAGTTATGACGGGATTGGTCGGAAACGGTATTGATATTATCTGTTTTTCAACAATGGTGCTGTTATTCAGATTATCGGAAAAAGTTTCCACGCCAACTTCAGTGATCTTAATGGCTTTTAATGCATTGACAGGTTTTGCCCTACAGTTATTTGTCACTGGCGGATTTACCGCCACAGTAGAAAGTTATTGGTTGGCGGCTATTCCTGTCGTCGTCGTGGGAGCGCCGCTGGGGGTGTATACCTGTACACACATGAGTAACAAAACCATCGCTGCCGTCTTGATCAGCTTGATTTTTGCAGAACTTGTTAGTTCGCTGTACCTGATTCCATTAACAACTGAAATTGTCACTGTCAGCATAGCCGCATTTTTTTCTTTTTCATTGATCTGTTTTCGGATGTCTCGATCTTCAAGATATGTTCCGCTATAAAAAAGAATACTGAAAACAGTAAAAACAGCTTGACTCTGTTCTATAGAACAGAGTTTAGAATTACCCCTAAGTATCCGGGTTTACAACCAACATAATTTTTATATCAGGAGACTAAAAAATGGTAACTGAACAAGAAACCACAGAAAAAAGCACCCCCTGGCTGGGCATAGGTGCCGTACTGGCTGCAATCGGGGCATCCGCCTGCTGCGTAGGACCATTACTGCTTTTATCTTTAGGATTTGGCGGCGCATGGATGAGTACGTTGACATCAATGGAAACAATCAGACCTTTCTTTTTTGCACTCACCTTATTGTTTATCTGGCTGGGGTTTATGAAACTATACCTATCCGGGGATAATTGCAAAGAAGGAGATGTTTGCGCTTCAACTAAAGTGCAACGAAATCAACGGTTGATTTTTTGGATTGGTTCAGTTGGTTTGCTGTCATTACTGAGCTTTCCATGGTATGCCCCCTATATTCTTTAACGGTGAACAAAATGAAAAATTTTAAAAGCTTATTAATAGTATTGAGTTTAATGACTGGCTTTATTTTCACACAAACGCTACAAGCTAAACCTACTGAGCAAACACAAAACACCAGTCAATCTGTAATTCTTGATATGCAAAACATGACTTGCG
>CAYYSO010000011.1:0-32510 GCA_964474415.1 uncultured Methylomarinum sp.
GAGAATTTGATTTGCTGAAAATCAGCATAGAAAATACCATTCAAAAAGCGCTTAACAGGAATATGATCATGTTATTTGGCATGATGGGTTTTTTTCTGACGTTATCAAAAATCATTGATAAATTTGGTTGAATGATTTTCTTCTAAACAATTAATTAAGGCGTAAACAATGGCACAAACAAAAACCGAGCAGCTGATTGCCGAAGCAAGGCGTTACCAAGAAGACAGGGAAAAGGGTTATCGGGAACGAGCATTAAAACTTTTTCCCTGGATATGTGGTCGTTGTGCGCGTGAGTTTGATCATAAAAACCTTGCGGAATTAACCGTGCATCATACCGATCATAATCATGATAACAATCCGGCTGATGGTAGCAACTGGGAGTTGCTGTGTTTGTATTGTCATGACAATGAACATCAAAGGTTTGAGGAACAGGTACGGTATGGTGGCACTCATGCTGAAAACAAAGCGCCGGAAGCCAACTTTAATCCTTTTGCCGATCTTAAAAAAATGATGCAGGATTGATTCCTGTATGCATAAATGTTCCTGGGCTTTGGCATCGGTCATTGAGGAGCAGTACCATGATGAAGAATGGGGCGTAGCAGTGCATGATGACCGCTTGCTGTTTGAATTCCTCGTTTTGGAAGGGGCTCAGGCCGGGTTAAGCTGGCGCACTATTCTAAATAAACGGGACGCTTATCGAGTAGCCTTTGCCAATTTTGAAGCAGAAATTATAGCCGGATATGATGAGGCGATGCTGCAACAGCTATTACTTAATCCTGAGTTGGTTAGAAATAAACTTAAATTGCAATCAGCTATCATTAATGCCCGGGCTTTTATAGAAGTTAAGCAGCAATTTGGTAGCTTTGATCAGTATATCTGGCAGTTTGTAGACAGCAAGACGATACAAAACAGGTGGAACAAAGCTGAGGATTTACCGGCTTACACTTCGCAATCCGAGCAAATGAGCAAAAGCCTTAAACAAAGATGTTTTACTTTTGTCGGCCCCACCATTTGCTATGCTTATATGCAGGCTATAGGCATGGTCAATGACCATACTGTTAATTGTTTCCGCTATCAACAGCTCAACTCACAATAGCCACAAGGTATTCAACCATTCTATCAAAAGATGACAAAAACAACTGACCAGGCTCTAACTGCTGCTTATCGCAGTTTAATCGACTCACAAAAAACACTATTGCTTTCAACTTACTCTGTAGCGCAAGGAGCCGATATCAGTTACGCTCCTTTTATACAGAATGACCGGTTTTTTTATGTTTATGTCAGTGAGTTGGCAAAACATACCGCCAATATGTTGCATAATCAACAGGCTTCTATCATGATTATTCAGCCGGAAACTGAAGCGGATAATTTGTTTGCCAGAGAACGGGTAATATTTAATTGCAGTGTACAGGAGGTGATGTGTGATGAGTTGCTTTATGATAAGACGTTGCGATCCATGCAAAACCTGTTTGGTGAAACTGTCAGTATTTTACGTTCTCTGACTGATTTCCATTTACTACAATTGATACCTGTCGAAGGGCAATATATAGCCGGTTTTGGGAAAGCTTATGCGATTGACTTGATGGCGGCCGAGGGGGCTCGATAGCGAAGCAACAATGTTGTTGATTGACTGTTGAGTTTGTAAGTATAGCATTTAAAAGAAAAATCCTTTCACGATAAGAAATGTCTTCCCGTTTTCAGATAATCTTAATCAACTTGATATTTGCTGTCGGTTATTTTATCGGTGGTTACCTGGGTACGTTACTGGCAACACTTCCCAGCAACGCAAGCCCGATATGGCCAGCGGCAGGTATTGCCTTGGCGGCTATCCTGTTATATGGACACAGGGTTTTACCGGGTTTGTTTTTAGGAGCGTTAGCAGCTCAGGTCTACGCTTTTTTAGATGCTTCCACTGTTGATAAAATTTTAGGTTCATTGCTGATCGGCAGTGTAGCCGCCTTGGGTTCTTGTCTTCAGGCAATATTTGGAGCTTCTTTAATTAAACGATTTGTTGGCATCCATGATCCTTTAATAGAGGATAAAAAAATTTTACGCTTCTTAATATTAGGGGGGCCGGTTAGTTGTATAGTATCAGCAACGATTGGAATATCGATGTTGTATTTTAGGGATGTTATTGTGCCTGAGGACTTTGCGGTGAGTTGGGGCACCTGGTGGGCGGGCGATACCATTGGTGTTTTGATTTTTGCCCCGATGATTTTACTGTTTTCTGCCAAACCGGAAAGCTTCTGGAAGCCCAGGCGAACATTTGTCGTTTACCCTTTGCTGGTTTTATTGCTTATTGTTATTGCCGTTTTTAAATACAGCCAACGGTTGGAAGAAGGCAGGATTACTTCGCAATTTCAATATCAGGTGACGGTGTTGCACGGCGCCTTACAAAATCGAATTGAAAGACTATTTGAAAGTAACCTAACGCTAAAAGGATTTTTAGAAAATTCAAAGGTCATTACAGATGAGGGGTTTCACGATATTACCCGACCTTTTATTACAAGAAATAACAGTATCTTGGCTTTGGAGTGGATTCCCCGTCTTTTAGACAGCGAACGGGAAAAGTTAGAAAAATCTGAAAACTTTATTATTCGTGAGACTGACGAACATGGAAACCTGGTCTCAGCCCAACAACGGGCCGTTTACTTCCCCATTTATTTTGCCAAGCCTCATGAATTGAATAAGCCGATACTGGGTTTTGGTATTGATGCTAATTCTAATTCCAGGGTTCAGTCAGTTATTGACGCTGCGATTGATAGCGGGCAAACCCAATCAATTTCCGGTATACAATTATTTCAGGATAAAACCGACAAAGGTGACGTTGTCGTTTATTCACCGGTGTATCAGAAAAATCGACCGTTACAGACAGTTACACAGAGAAGAAGATATTTTCGTGGATTTGTCGTCAGTGTCATTCGCATACCTGATGTTGTGAAGGTTGTTTTAAAGCAACTGCCGGATCTTGAATTACTATTAACTGTTCAGGATGAGGAACAACAGCTTTACAGTTCAATTTCAGAAACAAAGCTTCATAATTTTAATTATATTGACCTGGAAGAAACATTAGAAATTAAATTAGCCGGACGTAGCTGGGTAATTACTTATTTGCCTACAGCCGTTTTTTATGCCAGGCAGCAATCCTGGAGTACCTGGTGGTTGTTGTTAGGGGGATTATTTTTGACCGGTCTGGTTGGCCTGGGGTTGATGCTATTAACCGGGCGGGCTGCCAGAGTGGAAGAGCTGGTCAAAATAAAAACCCGGGACTTGGAGCGCGCTAATCTTCATCTTAGTCAGGAGATGAGGAAACGGCATAAATTACAGGTAGAGCAGGCTGGTCGAAATAAGGTGCTGGAGCAATTGGCCAAAGGCGATTCACTCGACAATATATTGCACTGCATTGCTATGGATGTCGAGCGACAACAGCCGCAAATGTTATGCTCAATATTGCTGTTGGATGCAGATAAACAATGTTTACATAATGGCGCGTCCCCCAGTTTACCGGCATTTTATATAGATGCGATTGATGGAGTCATAATTGGCGACGGTGTGGGCTCCTGTGGAACGGCGGCTTATAAAAAAGAGACCGTCATTATTGAAGATATTTTAACGCATCCATTTTGGCAGGATATTAACGAATTACTGGTCAAAACAAATTTAAGAGCCTGTTGGTCAGAGCCGATTATTTCATCGCAAAATACCGTGTTGGGGACTTTTGCCAACTATTATCGTAATCCACGTGTGCCTGATCGGGAAGAGTTACTCTTTATCCAAAGAGCTGCACAGTTATGCTCCATTGCAATCGAATGGAAAAATAATGAAAGTGAGTTGCGTATTGCTGCCACGACTTTTCAATCACATGAAGCCATTCTAGTGGCTAATTCGGATGGCATTATTCTACGCATTAATCAGGCTTTCAGTGCCATCACCGGATACAGTGAAGAAGAAGCCGTTGGACAAAACCCCGGAATTTTGTCGTCCGGCTATCATGATCAAGAATTTTACCGGGATTTGTATAATACACTCGTTCAATATGGTTGGTGGGAGGGGGAAATCTGGAATCGGCGCAAAAACGGTGAGATTTTTCCGGAATGGTTAAAGGTGACTGCGGTAAAAAATGAGCAAAATGAAATAACGCATTATGTCGCTATTTTTTCCGATATTACCGATAAAAAGGCGGCCGAAAAAGAAATCCATAATTTGGCTTTTTATGATCCGCTGACAGGCTTGCCAAACCGGCGGTTTTTACTGGACAAACTTAAGCACGAAATTGCCGCCGCTAAGAGACATCAGCGCTATGGGGCTTTATTTTTTCTTGATCTTGATCACTTTAAAAGACTGAATGATTCACTGGGACATCAGGTTGGTGATGAGTTGCTGGTACAGGTCGCTTTGCGTATCAAGGCATTGTTACGGGAAGAAGATACCGCCTGCCGCTTAGGAGGGGACGAGTTTATTGTGTTGGTTTCAGGAGAGGTTAACAGCCTTAGATGCGCGGCCGAGCATGCAGAAATTCTAGCTGAAAGAATCAGAGATACCATCAATCAACCTTTTTTAATACAAGATAGTTCGCATTATTTTTCTACCAGTATCGGTATTTCAATTTACCCGGATACCACGGAACAGCCGGCGGCAATCATTCAGCAGGCTGACACGGCGATGTACAGGGCAAAAGAAAACGGTCGTAACGGCATTAGTTTTTTTCGGCCCAGTATGCAGGAAATGGCTGATAAGCGTTTGATTCTGGAAAAAGAAATACGTAATGCACTGCGAGATGAGAATTTTATCCTTTTTTATCAGCCTCAGGTTAATCAAGAAGGCGTTGTGATAAGCGCTGAAGCTCTGATTCGCTGGCAACATCCTGAAAAAGGGATGATTTCCCCGGCTGACTTTATTCCTGTTGCAGAAGATACTCAGTTGATTTTGCCAATAGGACAATGGGTAATCAAGGAAGCTTGTTGCCAGATTAAGCGTTGGGATGATGAAAATCAGTCTATTGAGCATGTTGCTGTTAATGTTAGCTCCAGGCAATTTAGACAGGTTGATTTTGTTGATCAGGTCAAGGCAGCGCTGACCGATGCAGATATTTCGGCTAGTCGGCTTATGATCGAGCTGACTGAAGGAATCGTTATAGATAATATTGAAGATACCATTGCTAAAATGCGTGCTCTGAAAAAGATGGGGGTTGAAGTATCTATTGATGATTTTGGTACCGGTTATTCCTCATTGTCGTATTTGAAGCAATTGCCGCTTAGTCAATTGAAAATTGATCAGAGTTTTGTCAGGGATATTGCCATTGATCCTAATGACGCAGTCATTGTGGAAACTATCATTAATATGGCAATGAATATGGGCTTGAATGTCATTGCCGAAGGCGTTGAAACCCGGGAACAAATGTGCTTTTTGCAAGATAAGGGCTGTTTCAATTTTCAGGGATACTTTTTTGGCCGTCCTGTTCCGGCTGATGAGTTTTGTTTTAGAAATAAATCTGCTGTAATTATGGGAAATGAAGTAGAAATATGAGAAAGCTATTTTTAGCAATTACAATGAGTTTTGTTTTGACGGTTTGTGAAACGACCGGCGGGGATATATGCAACAACAGTAATTATTTGTTGCCTCTATTGTGAGAGCTTATTCCGAACTCAAGGCGTTTTAATGTTTTACCCAGGTGATCTCATGCCTTTCGAGTGATGCAAGACCTGTTTTAGACATTCTAACCGCCAAAAGGCGTGATGACATCTTTTGCGTCAACCGGTTAAGTGAAATAATATTAAAATTGAAATAAGTATGGCCATCAAATTTTGATGTTTTACCGATAGATCGCCCACAGCCTAAAACCGGAATCTGTTGATCAGTTTTTCCAATTAAAGGGGCTTGCTGATGGCCATGTAGAAAAATAGTAACTGAATGTTTCTTAACAAAATCGAATAGTAAATCAGCATTTTCAATTACATTGGCAGAGGCAATCGGTTCACCTAAAATTCTGTTATAGAAACCTTGAAGCGCAGGAGTCTGTGTTTCATGTAAAATAGGAAGATGATGTAACAAGATAACAAAGGTGTAGGCTTCACTCCCTTGCTTACGCTCTATTTCATATTCGATTGCCTCTAATTGTTCCTCACCAATGGCGCCCTGTGGCAAATTTCCATGCACAACTGTATTAACAGAAATTATCGCCAGCTTCTCATTCGCATACCAGGTGATTTTTGAATTTTGAAAACCAATAGCATTTCGATAATTTTCATTAATATTCCCATCCTTTCGGACATCATTATTTCCAAACACCAGTAACGGTTCTTCCGTCCCCATTCCTGACAGAAAGTCCCAGAACTGATGAACCTGATTGAAATGATTTTCACTGGGATTTTCCATAAAATTACCGCTAATAACGGGTACGATCTTTCCGGTTTCACCCAGTTCCTCGACTAAATGCCTGATGCATTGCTGCATCTGAAAAAGTCTGAAAGAAGTCTTGCGACTGCCAATATAAAGATCACTCAGATGCAAAATATGGAGCGTTTTTTTTTCGTTCTCAAAAATTTCCGGAAAAACCTGCTGGTATTTGATTTTGAGTCTTCCCAAATCAACTGTCCTTTCGGAAAAAAGTTGTGAGAATAGCCATTGCAGCCGTGCTTCAATATCAATTTCAAAAAAATCTACCGATCCAATGGGCAAAAAAATGGCATCTCCCCCGGGAATCCAAATCAAAACTCCAGGCCAATTTATGTTGTCTTTTAATAAAGGGTTCAAGGACTCGTGCACATTCAACAGAGCAGAAATAGTGTCAGGCGCATCCTGAAACTGGAATACAAGCCCCGAGCTTTTGGTATTGGCTCTGACATGAAAGCAAAGCATTTCAGGGTCACAAAGAACGGCGTCTGACTCCGCATCGGCTCCTGATGGAATAACCACTGCCAGCCATTGTTTCCGGGTAAAATAATCTTGCAGATCGGCGTAAATAGTTGCCAGAGTTTCCGGGTGTCTGTGGGATGTTAATTGCTCTGACAGTCCTTTTAAATGGTCAAGTTTCTCCGGTGATTCATTTAAAATATCAGCTACTCTGAGCAACTGGCTGATTAAAAGACCCAGCATGGATTTTTCATGCTCGGTTTGCGCCAAAGTTGAAATACTGATCTTAGGATCGGCAATGTGCGCCAACCAGTTCAAAAATGTTAAATCAAATTTCATGCTCGTTCTTCTCTGGCTTTAATTAAATCCCATAATACCGGAACAACCCATAGCGTTAACAAGGTAGCCGCGCCTAATCCACAAACAAAGGTTGAAGCCATTGCTCCCCAAACAATTGAATAGCTGGGAATCCCCAGAGCCATCGGCAATAAGCCTAATAAGGTTGTCAAGGTGGTCAAAATAATAGGACGCAATCTGATTTTTATCGCCCGGTCGATGGCTTGTCTTCGGGACAAGCCGGAACGGTAACCTTTATTCATGAAATCTATCAACACTAAGGCATCGTTCACCACAACTCCGATAACCCCGATTACGGCAATAAAACTGTTAACAGTAAATATGGATTGAGCAAGAAATTTACCCAAAATGATTCCAATGATGGCAAACAAGACCGCAAACAAAATAATAATGGGCTGTAAATATGACTGAAACTGCGTGGCTAGCACCATATAAATAATCATCACAGCTATAGCAAATGCAAACAGCAAGGATTGGTAGGATTTCTGGGTGCTCTCATATTCTCCTCCAAATAAAACGCTCACTCCCGGATATTGATTTCTTATACTGGCGTAATAGTCGGCCACTTTATTAACAACATAGGTTGAAGAAATAGATGCCCCCGTTTCCAGATCTGATTTAATACTGATAGCCCGTTGCCCTTGATAGCGATTCAATTTCCCGGGTTCAAAATAAGTCCGTAAATGAGTCAAATCCCCCAGTAAAATCGGGCCGACGGCACTTTCAACAACTGGAATCGATAAAGCTTGTTCGGGGATCTCAATTTTTCCTCTGTCAAATAATAATTTAAGATCGATTTCTTCATCACTGGAGCGAAATTTACCTATATAATGACCGTCCAGCACACTTGCTGCCAGGCGGGACACTTCACTACTGTTTAAATTATATTCTTTAACTCTGTCGTGGCGAATATCAAAGCGATAAACTCTTTTAGGCTCGCCTTTATCATTTTCAAGTTCAACCAGATAAGGCGCTATATCTTTTTGGGTGGTTAAAAATTTCATCAACTCATCAGTCAATTTTGCAACAGCATTGACGTTACTTCCCATCACCTTGATATTAATGGCTTTGCCCGATGGCGGCCCGTCTTTTAATGGATGGACTCTCAAAACAATACCGTTATGTTCAAAACGTTGTTTTAATTTTTTTCTGATTTCTTCAAGATATTCCATGGGGTCGGCAATAGTTTGCTTGTCTTTAGATGGCAGGGTTACTATAACCAGCCCCAAGTTGTTTCCGTAAACCCAATCGTAACCGTCGTTCATATATACTCCGGCCATACCGGTAGCTGATTGAACTTTACCGGATCCTTCGGTCATGACAGTATTGGAAATTTGTCTGATGACATCATCCATCTTATCCATAGAGATATTGGGTTCTCCTTCTATATCAACAAAATAAACAGCATAATCATCCGGGAAAAACTGGGTTTTTACTAACGGCATAATCCCGGTCATGGACACATACATAATGCCGACTGACAAACCAAACAGACACAGAATTAAAACGATCGTCAGCATACGAAAGCGTAGTGTCCAGTTGAGCATGTATTTGGTGATAACCCGAAAAAAGGACACGATAAAATTATCATCTTCCAGTCGCTGCGAGAGCATTTTGGCTTTTTGTGGGCCAAAATCCATATAGTGGACGGGTAAAATAAAAAAACATTCGAATAACGAAGCGATTAGCGCAAAACTGACGATAGCGGGAATCTGCGCAAAAAATTCTCCCGTTGTACCAGTCATGATCAACAGAGGTAGAAATGCCGCAATTGTTGTTAGGGTGGAGGAAAGTACAGGTAAAGCAACCTCTGCCACGCCTTCCACAATAGCCTGATAAGTTTGATGTCCCTGTTGAATGTAGCGATAAATATTCTCGGTAACGACAATGGCATCATCAACGATAATGCCGGAGACCAATACAAAGGCAAACAAAGTTAATTCATTAAAGCTATAGCCAACCAGATACATGATCAGCATGGTGAACAGAAATGAAAAAGGGATTCCTATCGTGATCAGGCCGGCATTGCGTATTCCCATAAAATACCAGGAAATCAACGATACCAGCAGCATACCCACGACGAAATTCCAGCCCAAAGTTGATAAACCATCATTTATTTTTATAGATGAATCCTGAGTTAATGTAACCTCAAGGTTTTCTTTTTCGATTAGTGGCTTGAATTTATCTAGTAGCTTTTGTACCTGTGCCTTGATCGCCAGGGCATTACCCTGTGGTGTTTTTATGACATTAAGCGCAATTGCATTTTTGCCATTAACAGTTGAAATTACATTGGGTTTACGATAGTCGTAACCGATCCGGGTTATTAAATCCGCAAGATGGATAAAACTACCATCGCCATCCCGACGTATGATTGTTTTTAACAATAAATCACGATCATGAAATCTCTCATCGACCTTGATCAAAAATTCCTGGGTATTGGTTTCTAGTTTTCCGGCTGTCATTGATACGTTAGCCTGTTGCAATGCCCTGGTCACAGTATCAAAATTTACACCAAAAAAACGTAATCTTTCTGGGTCCAGATAAATGTGAAATTCACGCACCATTTCACCGGATATCAAGACTTTTTTAACGCCAGTAATTTTTTTTAATGAGGATTTGATTTCGTCCGCCATCAAGGCCAACGCTCTGTTTTCATGATCTCCACCCAAATTAACAACGACAACAGGCAATAACACTCCCATAGTGACATCTTCAATTTTGGGTTGTTCGATTTCTGCCGGTAGATCGGCTTTGGCATTCAGAATATGAAAACGAATTTCATCGAATAAATCGGCATAGTCACTATCATCGACCAATTTTATACGGATATAAGAGTGTTCGGCTTGAGACGATGATGAGATCCATTCTATATTTTCTATATTTTCAATCGCCTCTTCCAGTTTTCTGGTAACCAGGGTTTCCACATCGACCGGAGAAGCCCCGGGATAGTCTGTGGTAATATTGATTTTTGCCATATTAATGTCCGGGTAGCGTTCAGCCGGAAGCGCAAACATGGCAAAAAAACCTGCTGCTATTAGCAGGATAAAGAGCAAATTGAAAAATACCTTTTGCTCTAGAGAAAAGCGACCTAATGAATCCATAAGTTAATCAATGCTGAAAGAGTTTGAATTGGTCGCCGAGTTTGATCTCATTGGATATTATTTTGACTTGATTATCCGATGGATTAGCGAGCAATTTAACCCGTATGCGCTTTCCATCACCTTTACGCTCCAGCCAATATTCTTCAAAACGCTCGTCCAATGCACCTTTAGGGATTACAAATGTGCTGCTTTTGTTATCGGCTATAGCAAGTGTCAGTTCTGCACGCATTCCTCCATGAATGACCTCAGGAAACTGATCAATTAACAAATCGACTAAAATTTTACGGGTTTTTTCGTCAAATCCAGGCGAAATATGTTCAATTGTCGCGATGGCTTTGGTTCTTACTTCTGGAAAAAACACTTCAATTTGGGATTGATTATTCTTAAGTGACTGTAACTCTTGATGGGACAACGTCAGCGGAATAAGCAGCTGCGCATAATTTCCAGCATGAGCCAAAACCTGACCTTCATTTACCCATTGGTCAGTCTCTATATTGCGATCAATTACCAACCACCCTGCAGGGGTTTTAATACAATGACGCCGTTTTAGTTCTTCCAAACGTTGTTTACGCAAGGACGCAATCGTTGCCGCTTTTCTGGCATTATTTAAATTGCGTTTCAAACCGTCCAGAATACTGATAGCCGAGGTTTGTCTTTTGACCAGTTTTTCATGCCGGGACACTTCCTTTTTATAATAATTAATATCTACATAATGTTGGGATATTTCGCTTTGGGCCGATTGAATATCAATATTCACAAATGTATCATCCAGACAGGCAAATTTCTCAGAAGCTGGAATCGGCTCACCAATATCGGCATAAATTTTAATCACTTTACCGGAAACTTCCGAAATCAAGGGCATCTTGGCGCGAGCGCGGGTAAATCCGGTAATTGTTACATTCCGCACAGCAGGCTCAACTCCGACCCATTGTTCTTGTGCAAAAAGTGACGGACTAAGAATTGTTTGGATTACAATGATGATTAAAAGCTGGATAAATTTCATAAATGCCCTATATCAAAGAATTATTTATACATGTAGCGAATAACCATACTCAATGCAAACAGATGTGTCAGACTTGGTACCGCTTAAGTTTAGCTGAACTTTTGAGAAGAATTCGTTGCCGTTTCAATTATATCTACCATTTACAGCGAACAACGAGGAATAAATAACATCTTATATAAACTGAGATTACCAACTTGGTGAAAACCAGTATTTATACTCCGATAGATTATCTAACATTAGGCGCGCCTAGTTTTCGTTCTTTTAGTCGTATATACAAAAAATATATGGAAAAGGAAATGCTGTTTTAATGCTATCCTGATCTTATAAATCACAGGCGATTTACTTTAAGATTGTTCAGACAACCATCGACTTAAATGATTTTTATAAAGGCAAGATTTTCATCTGCCAGCATAATGAGCTTTGTACAACACCGGTAACCCTAAAAAGGCATTAATTATAAATGGCTATGAATTAAACACAGGCTAGGGTAACTAAGTGGGTTTTAATTCAATTAGTAACTTCTAAATCAACAATCAACTGTTTTTAAGCGGTTGGTCATCATGATGATTTTTGTCGTGTCTATACTGTCCTCCAACATCATCACATCCAGACATAACAAATAATAGAAGGAATAAAATTATCCGTTTGTACATAAAAACACCTTTGAAATAATTATTGTTTAATGACAAAATGGAAATATCGGTTTTCAACTTAAGCAGGGACTGTGTCTGCGTGGGGTATGTCTTGTAGATCGGGTTGCCAGGTAAAAGGCATGCAAAGTAACCCCAGCATTTTGTCCCGCTTAAGGTTGATAGTCGAAATATTTTTTTAAAATAGCCATCGAAACAGTTCATTAAATATTTCATATATTGCCAAACTGTTCAAATTTTTTCGTCTTTACTTTAATGGGCGTGACCATTTTTATGGTATCTCGCTTTTTTCGCATCAAACTAAGTACGGTGTATGGATGTTTCTTTAAGCGCTGGGAGAAAGTCTCATGAAATTTAAGTTACATACCCGAGAAACTGCACCGGCAGATAGTCAGCCTCTAATGGAGTGGTCATTAAAAAACTTTGGCATGATTCCGAATTTGCATGCTGTGATGGCCCAGGCTCCGGTAGTGCCAATATGATGAAGGTAAACGGTGCGATTACAGAAGCGCTGCGCAATAGCACTGAACTACCCACAAAAAACTTCAGCTTCTTTACCTGACTGCTTTGGCCCTGGTTCATAACCGGGGGACACTGTGCGAGGAACAATTAGCGGCATTTTATGGGACTGGTTATGAGAATCGTCAGTTACTGGAAATCATATTGGGTATCTCGCAGAAAGTGATGAGTAACTATATAAACCACTTGGCACAAACGCTAGTTGACAAGATGTTTGAACCGTATAGCTGGAATAAATAAGCGATGGTTGATGGAGAAAGATGTTTATTGTTTCAAGCTAAACTGTTGTTGTTTAGAATGGGCTAATCACAGTGGATTAAACAAATACAGACTTTACGGGTACAAAAAATTTTAAAAATGCTATAAAACCAACGAGTTGTGCTATTATTCTGTAGTCAACTGATATGCTTTTCAGGTTTATAATTATTTTTTACTTTAAGAAGCGCTTAATAATAGGTGAGATAGAATTGCCATTCGATTTTTAAAGTGCAGGGTTGTACCGTCAACGAATATTCCGTTTCTTGTTGTAGGCATAGGGTTGAAGCATTAGTCTTTGGTTTTTATGTGTAAGTGTTTGTTCTTAAGTATGTAAAATGCCTATGTTCGGCAAATGAATTAATGCCATTAAATCGTAGTTTTAAAAGTTGCCATCAATTACTCAAGACAATAATTATGTTTGATAAATATTTCGAAGTTTTTTTAGCCGACACTCCCGAAAGTAAAGAGATAAATTACTCAATACGATATCAAGTTTATTGTGAAGAAATGGGGTTTGAAAGTAAAGATAACTTTCCTTCGCAAATGGAACATGACGATGATGATGGAAGATCCATCCACTTTATAGTAAGAGATAAAATGTCTGGTTATTGGGTCGGCGCAATGCGATTGATTTATAAGCAGGATAGTTTGTTGCCAATCGAACAATGTTGCAAAATTAATGAAAAAATTGATAGCAATGACCTCTATGGGGCTGTCGAGTTATCCAGATTATGCTTGATTAAAGAGGTTAGGAGGCGATTTAAAGACATTGACCCTCCTCATGGGATTATTGATGAATCTAAACAACCAAAAGAAACCGAGAAAATAAAATTGATGTTTAATCAACAGAAATTTAATCGAGTGATAATTTGGGGGTTGATTCATGCAGCTGCTGAATATTGTTGCTTTAATAATATTCATAATTGGTATTTTATGACCACACGCGCTTTGGCTAAAATACTATGCAGAGGTGGTTTAAATTTGATGAAAATTGGGACATCTTGTCAGCATAAAGGCGAGAGATTTCCTTTCAGGATGAATGCGATAGAGACTTATCAAAGCAATATTTGGCAGGGTGGCTATAAAAATAGCTATCAACTGTTTTCTAAGTTGGCTAATAGTCAATCTTATAAAAATGCTGCTGCAGCTTAAAAGTTAATTTGATTACACATCAACAAACAACAGGGCCTTAATTCTTTTTACTACTGAAACAAGAAAGGCGAAGAATTTTAACAAAACGTTATTCAAGTATGTACAGAGTTAAATAAATAAAGCTTGCTTATAAGTCAAGACCATATTGACCATTATTAGTCAGCATATTCCATAAAGGTGGATTTTTTTGTGAAACACCGTTTAACAAATCAGAGACCTTTATGACTCCAGGCTTTCTTTTACCGTGATATTCAGTAATCGGTCCTATACTAGTGAAACGGATGCCTAGAGTCGACAAAAAACGCAATAAGGCGGGTTCCATCACTGCAAACCAGTAATGTATGTCATGTTCTTTACTGATTCGAATCTGGCAAGCTATGAGTGCAATAGTGATGTGGGGAAAAGTT
This sequence comes from uncultured Methylomarinum sp., assembly GCA_964474415.1. Taxonomy (GTDB): domain Bacteria; phylum Pseudomonadota; class Gammaproteobacteria; order Methylococcales; family Methylomonadaceae; genus Methylomarinum. The sequence continues at coordinate 14,300 of CAYYSO010000011.1, forward strand.
CGCCTCTCATCTTCAGAAATCAAAGCAATTGAGTTGTCATGAATCCCTGTTAAAGAATCCTCCTTATCATATTTTCTGCGTTTAAATTCTTTCGACACGCAAAAACGTGAGACTTCAGCAAGCTTGTTTCGTGGAATCTTGTTTAATAAATCATGATTGTCTATTTTACTATGAATCTCAATTGGAAATAATTTGTCTGGATTATTATGATCGGGAAGAATTAGCCTAGTGGTTGCAGCAAAAGTGTTAGTTTTGCGGTGTCGAACAAGGTAGTGAATGGAAATTTCATCGAACTCATCGTATTCCATTTCGCCGGGATGCTGCAAAGGATCTTCAAAGTGGGTTTCATTGCAGTAGACCTGGAAACGTAATTTATAAACTTCATTCTTAAGTTCGTCTGATAATGCAGGAACCATTTCAAAATACTGATTAAAAGAGTCAAGTACCGTTTGTTCCATAAGTTTTTACCTCAGATAAATACTTATTATGTTAAAAAAGTTGCAAATTTCTAAAAATGTACTAGATTGAAGCGAATGTAAATAGGGCATTTTTTGTTGAATTTTTTAAAGACAGAATTGCTTGATTTTTTTTGAACAGCAGGGAATATCTGGTTTTTAAAATAAATAAATTCATAAATAGTCTTTTTATAGGCTCCTAAAGAGTCACAAAAAAGATATTTATAAGTGATGGATTAAATTTACTCATGTCTAAACTTTGCCAAAGGGTGGTTTCTTTTTACTAATAAAGAATAGCCTAAAATGAAATTTTAAGTAATTAAACATTAGTTTTCGATTTTACGTAGACTCCTTAGGAGGGGAAAGTCTAAAAGTTTTATAACAAAAACCTTACACTTTTAGTCAAATAAAATATTACCAAATGAGGCATAACAATGTCTAAGATGCATGAACTGGATTTATCCAAACTTATTTTAATTTCTCAAGGCCATAGTGCTTTTCAACTCTTATGGGCTGGGAATGAATTTGATTTATATACAAGATTATCTCTTGAACCTGGATTGAGTCTTCAGGAAATCGCTGAGTCACTTGAACTCAAAGAATATCCTTGTCGTGTTTTACTTATTGGGCTTACTGCTTTGGGCATTATAAAAAAACAGGATGATTGTTATTATAATGCTGATTTAACTGAAAAAATGTTAGTAAAGGGAAAGCCCGATTATTTTGCACCTATTCTAGGTTGGCAAGCCCATATCGTATATCCAGGGATGATGGATTTCGTGGATTCCTTAAAACAGGGAACGAATGTAGGTTTACAACAATTTCCAGGAAATGAAGCGACTTTATATGAACGCTTGGTTAATGACTCAAAAATAGAGAATATTTTTCAGGATTCCATGAGCGCTTTATCAAATCAGGCAAATAAATATATTGTCGATGCCTACAATTTTGGAAGATTTTCACATGTGGTCGATGCAGGAGGTGGGGATGGGACAAATGCTATCGCTCTTGCTAGACGCTATCCAAATCTCAAGGTAACAGTTTATGATTCAGAGTCAGTGTGTCGAATCGCACAGGAAAAAATTTCTGAAGCTGGGTTAGCAGATAGAGTGTTTACATATGTTGGTGATTTTATGAAAGATCCCTTCCCTGAAAATATTGACGCTATAATGTTTTGTCATATTTTTCCTATATGGTCGATGGAGCATAATCTAGAGTTATTAAAAAAATGTCGTGCAAGTTTACCTGAAGATGGAGCTGTTATTCTCTTTAATATGATGGGGGATGATGATGATTGTGGTCCATTGAGTACAGCGCTTGGGTCACCTTATTTTTTAGCTATTGCAACTGGCGAAGGTATGCTTCATGCATGGAAAGATTATGAAAAAGCTTGTAAAGAAACTGGTTTTAACAGTGTAACTCGTGTAAATGATTTACCGTTAAATCACGGTATGTTAATAGCGGACGTTTAAATTTTGAATACATGAAGTGGACAGACTATGAAAATTAAACCGGAACCTTTTGACTACAATGTTGCCTTCCAGAGAAATTTAGGTTTTTTAAATAAAACTGAACAAACAAAATTAAGAAATTCACGCATAGCTGTAGCAGGCCTTGGAGGTACCGGTGGGGCACAGGTTCATGCATTAAGTCGCCTGGGTATTGGTGCGTTTAATTTGGCCGATCCTGATATTTTTGAATTAGCAAACTTTAATCGCCAAATAGGGGCGACTATGGAAACGATTGGTCGACCTAAAGCGACTGTGATGAAAGAACTGGTTCATGGTATTAATCCTGAGGCTGATGTTCAGTTATTTGGTTCAGGAATAAATGCAGAAAATATTGAAAAATTTCTGGATGACGTTGATTTGGTGGTTGATTCATTGGATTTTTATTGTTTTAAAGAAAGATTTTTACTTTACCAGTATGCGCGGGAATACAATATTTGGGTTTTAACATCTCCGCCATTAGGGTTTGGCTGTACATTATTGATTTTTGATCCAAAGGGGATGAAGTTTGAAGACTATTTCGGCTTTAATGAAGAAATGAATGAGCAGGAGTTAGCTGCCAGATTGGTCAACGGCATTGCTCCTGACGCATATATGATGCAATATATAAATCAGAATGGTCTTGATCTGGAAGGGCATCAATTACCGTCAGTTGGTGCGGCTCCTTTTTTAATTGCGGGTATTATTTCAACTGAGGTAATGAATCTTTTAACCCATAAAAAACCTGTTGTAGCAGTCCCGGAAATAATTCAGTTTGATGCATTGCTCCACAAATACTCTCGGACAATTTAAAAATTTCTGATTGCTTTCACTGTTAATAACGTACGAAATAGGTTGAGCAAGTGCTCGTAATTCTATGAATATAATACACATATGATTGTCATATTATTTCGGGTGCGTTCTTTGGATACTCATAGAGTTTAAAATAAGAAAATGATTAAAAAATATGTTTCAGCAGGTATAAGAGCTCCTTCTGGAGATAACTGTCAGCCTTGGGGGTTTCGTATTGAAGGGGATAATAAAATTCTTATACATATTATCCCAGAAAGAGCGAAAAGTTTTTTTGATTACAAGCTTTGCGGAACTTATTTATCAGTTGGCGCAGTTATCGAAAATATCAGGACGCTTGCCATTAGTGAAGGTAACAAAATTCAAGTAACATACTTGACAGGTACGGATCGGAATTCACCTATTGCCTCGTTGGAAATTATTCCAGGTAAAAAACAAAATATATCCTTTAAAAATAAAGCTGAGGCTTTAATGACAAGGACAGTGAATCGTCGCCCATTTTTAACGAAAAAAATCCCTCCAGGAATCCAAAATAAATTACTTGATAACCCTATCAGTGATATAAAAACAGATATATTTCATGGCTTTAATGATAGAGCAAGATGGGCGAAAATTATATATATCGCTGATTTGATTCGCTTTACCCACAAAGAGATTCATGAAGAACTATTTTCAAAAATATTGTTTGATTCTGAAGAAGTTGCCATAAAAAGATTAGGCCTGGAATATGATCGTCTCGGTTTGGGGCCGGCAAGTGCGCTGATGCTGAAGTATTTACAACCTTGGGATAGAATGAAAAGACTGATAAAGTATGGTGTACATCGAATTTTGGCAAATCAAACACGTTTTTTAGCACTTGCTTCTGGTGCAATTGTACTTATTACTTTTAAAGATGATACAGTAGAAAACTGGATAAAATGTGGTGAACAAACGCAACGTTTTTGGATTACTGCAGCAGAGCTGAGTTTATGTATTCAACCAATGACAGTAGCTTTATATATGAACCAAAGGTATAAAGATGAAGGCTTAAAGCATTTTTACCCGGAACAGGAAAAATTGTTAGAAGAAATGAGTATTAAATTAGCTGAAAAGATACCGGCTGACTCTTGCGGGGGTATGTTGTTTCGGATAGGGTATGGTTGGCAAATGAAAGCTCCCGCTGTGCGCCAGTCGGCTGAAGAGTTTATGCTATAAAAAACCCTGGTCTTTTTATAAATGCCAGGGTTTTTATTTTCAATCAGCATGAAAATTTTATCATTTTGATTTGTTATATCTTTTTGCAAAGCCACCGAAAGAAATTAAACTAACTGCGAACAGAGCTAATGTATTGGGTTCAGGGACTGTTGCGGGTACTATTGAACCTTCATTTTGAATGCCTGTTTGTATGAAGGATGCGGCAGTAGTCGGGTCGACAACGGCTGGATCTGTACTACAAACTCCAGTTCCGCCTGCTCCGGTACAAAACGCTGCACCTGTGGAAATGGTTGCGTCAACGTCAACAAAGTTAAATAAAACATCCGAACCTAATGGAGCTCCCATGCTGTCAGAAAACACTACACCTGCCAAAATGCTCGTAGTATCTAAAGTCAAACCAACAGTTCCTGAAGGAAATGCTCCTCCGTCAACACCAATACCCGAGCCTCCAGAAACTGGAACAAGATTAAAACTTGCCAATTCTAACCGGTCTCCATTTACTCCTCCAGGTACTTTGCTTAAGTCCATGCCAGCGGAGTCTAAAAATAATTTTACAGTACCTGATTGGGCGCCTCCTGTATCAAAAGAAATATCACCACCAGCATTGAGTACCTTGCCTGATAAGTTTTCAAATTCAAAATAAATGGAATTAAAATTTGAAAAACCTACCGCATCATTAGTCCCTAAAAATGCTCCAAATGCAGCTGGCGCTAACGAAGCACCACTAGGAAATGATTTGGCTCCAACCCAGGATAGAAAGCCATCATCTGAAAAAGACTGGCCTACAGCAGAGCCGCCTAATAACTCTTGGGTTACTGTTGATGCACCGGCAACGGTGATATCTTGTAAACCTGTCAAAGAACCCAAAGTAGCATAGGTTGTTGCGCCTACTGTCGTACCATTCAATCCGGTAAGATCAAGTCCCCAATCAGTAATAGGTGTTAATGCTTCCGCTTGACTGGAAAATAGTGGCAACGCACAGGCAAAACTCGCTGCAATTATTTTTTTCTTGAATGAATGTTTCATAAGAATCCTCATGAATTAATGTTAAAAACAGTTATAAATAAGCATTTAGGATGCCATAACTATAAAAACATTATAAAACAATTATATAGATAATATTATGGTGTTTTTCGGGAATCATTATTGATTAATTGTAAAATTAATTGACAATAAAACTATTCATTGATTTTGGTTGTGATGTGGGAAATTTAGTCAAAACTTTTGACTGCTTGTCATACAAGTCATTAGATTATATCCCAGCAACTTAGCTGTTAAGCTGGTTGACGGGTAATTTATGTCCAGTTTTTATTAATATTGCATATAAATTAGGTATGACAATACAAGTTGAGCGGATAAAAAAATAGGGTTTATGAGAAAAATAAATGTAAAAAAAACTGACGTTTTAGTGGAAAGGCATCCTGAGTCAATTTGGGTTAACAAAACAAGCCAGTCACCAGCAATGGCCTATGTTGTGCTGGAACATCTACTTTCACGTTGACAACTCACGGCTGAAAAACTGGCAGAAATTATTGGTAAGCGGCACTATTAAGAGCAAAAGACCAAAAAATTACATGCCAGATACTCCCAAGTGGCGCTGGAATGAAATCTGACAATGCAGACGCTAAAAAAATCCAATAAACTACCATCGCTTCCATGATGAGTGCGGTGAGCAGTTGTTTGGATTTTTATATTGAATTAGTTGTTTTCTAATTTTTTTAAAAGATTGGAAGCAGCATTTTTTTCTGGAAAACTTTGTTGGGAGTTGATAATACGGCTGAGTATTTTAATTGCCAGTTTACGGTTACCATTTTGGGCATAAGCATTTGCCAGATGATATTGAATTGCATAAGCATTCGGAACCTGCAGGCTTGCCTTTTTAAGAATTTTCATTCCTTTTGCCAACTGACCTTGTTTAACCAAAACGCTACCATAAGTGTCTGCAATAATAGGTGACTCTGATATTTTTTGATAGGCTTTTTCAGCTAAGGGTAGGGCTTTAGGGTCATTCTGCTGATAATATAACCATGCCAGATTGTTCAAGACTAAAGCATTATTAGGTTGCTCTACAAGAATAGCTTGATAATGTTTTTCGGTTTCATTGGCATTTTTTTGTTTTTCATAGATGCTTGCCAGTTTGAAATGGGCAACCAGGTTTTTAGGATTTTTTTTAAGTTCCTTGTTAAGAAAACTAATGGCATCCGATTCTTTACCTTGAGCAAGCATAATATTGGTTATTGTATTTAGGATTTTGGTATTCGGTTTTATTTTGTAAGCTTGTTGGTAGGTGGTTAACGCTTGAGTTGGTTTCTTTTCAGCAAGATAAATATCGCCTTCCAATAATTCAGAAAATCCTGTTTCTGGTGCCAGTTGTTTTATTCTTTGTGCCGTATTAAACGCTTCAGAGAAATGATTGAGTTTGGTTAAGAATGCTGTTTTTTGAGTTAATATCTGTAAATCATCTGGTGCAATTGCTGTAATTTTATTAAGTAATTTGAGAACTTTTTCTTCATTCTCAGGTTGGTTAATTAGCAGCTTTATCAGCAGTAGTCGATGGCGGAGGTCTGATGTTTCCTGATTAATCAGTTGTTCTAAAGTTTGAATGGCCGGCTGTTTTTGGTTGTTAAGTAGTTGGGTGCCAGCTAAAAAAGAAAGTGCTGATTTATTGCCTGGATAGCGTTTAATAAGCTCTTGAGCCAATATGAGCGCTTTTTCTGTTTGTTTTTTTGTGTCGTAAAATCTGGCTAAGTATCTGGCAACTGCTATTTCTTGATGGATATTTCCCCTGTTTTTTTCTTGAGCTGTCAGCAATAGGTTCTCAATATCCTGTTGTCTGTTTTCTTTGTTCGCGATTTTAGCTAACAGAAAATATGCATGGATTGATTTATCATTGATAGATAATGATTCGGCTGCATGCTCTTTTGCTTTATTTACATTTCCCGTTTCTAAAAAAAGTATTGTTAATCCGATGTGTGCTTTTAAATTTTGTTGATCTAAAGCAATAGCATTTTGATAGCTTTTAATAGCAAGGTCATAGTTTTTTCTTAATGTTTCTAATAATGCACGTAAATTATAGAACTCGGGATCTTTAGGGTTTTGTTTTATTAAAATATTAATTTTATTTTCTGCGTCTTTAAGTTTGCTTTTTTTTAAGAGAAGGTTAAATATATCAATATAATCTTGTTTTTTGACGGATTTTTTTTGTTTGGCATATGACTCCTCGTTGAAAAAGGAACCGGTTAGTTCGCTTTCTTGGCTTGATGGTGGACTGAAAATAGTCGAGTTGTTTAGTTGCTCTTCTAGTGAACCATAAGTTGCTCCTATCACAATACTGCTATTGATGAAACAAGCTATTACAATTGTTATTTGTTTAATTTTCATGGCACTCATTTTAAGATATAGAAAAATTAATTAGAAATTTGTAGGACTACAAGTTTAATAGTATCCATTTTTGTATATTTTGACTATCTCTTAAAAGAATTTAGGATAGTGTACGAAATAATTTAGATGGCTTACATTTTCGACTATCAACTTCAAACGGGACAAAACAAGGGGTATTGTTGCATAAATCGGAGTAGTCTCCATACCAAGTGGCAAGGACATGAACTAAGAAACAAAAGCAGTGCTACAAACTTAAAAACCGGTTCTTTGGTGCTCAGTAGGTCGCAGTTTATTTGCGTGTAGGAGCGATGAATACAATGGCGAACCTTGGTATACTCGAATGTTACCCAGTCTGATAAAAGGAGGTGCGGCTGATGAGTAGTTTGAACTTTGGCTTATTTATGCAACAAAGCTGTTGATGGCGGCAATAACTAGCAATTTACACTGTTACCGGATTTTCTATTGTTACCCCGATGTTGATGATTCTGGATAAACACATAACTTTAATTGGTTATGTACTTTTCTTTTTGATAAACAGGTAATGCTGCGATACGTTCATCAATCAATTTCAACATATTTTGGTAAGCGGGGCTGTAGATGGAACCATATTTCTGCTTAAAAACATGGCTGTTCATTGCTTCGGGTAGATCACGTACATCCGGCATAAAGGCGCGGTAATTTTCTATGTTATACATGGCCTTTTGCAGTTTTCTGGCGCTTTCCGGTGTTGCTGTGGCTATTTGACCGAACTTTAATCCGGCCCGGTCACAGGCCAGGTCAATAAAACTGAAGCCGCTGCCGCTTTGGGCGTCGCTTAATTCTTTCTCCTGTCCCAGCATATTAGCCAATGTCGTTGCACCGGTTGCGGCCAGCGCTGCTGATGCAACAAAGTGTTTGGCCATGTCAATTCGTCGGTAAAGGAAAACCGGGTATTGTTTGGCTATAGTCAGGTTTAGCGGTAGAAAAGATTTCAGTTCTTCTTTATTGACATAGCTGCTGACAGCGATGATGAGGGCGCGATTTTCTTCAATGGCATTATCAACAGTTGAGCGTTGAAAGGCTGACAGAAACAAGGGTTGCAGTAATTCTGACAGTGATAAACGCCACCTGGGATTATGTTTCAGTATAATTTGATTGATTTGTTGTTGATAAAAAATTAAGGATTGATAGCTTTGGTTTTCCTGTAACGGGGTGTTGTTAGCAGCATCTTCAAAATTTGTCAGGTAAGTGATGCTCAGGCCATCCGCTCCAATTCGGATGTTGCTGATATGTTGTGCTGCTAAAATATAGTACTGTTTTAACGGCGTGTATTTAATTACGCTTTCGATAAGTTGACCGGCAAATTCATCGGCTACAGCAATACGGCCTATTTTTAATGAGTTGATAGCGGGAAAGCCGGCTATTTTGCTAAGGTTAAAAGTGAAATTTAGATATTTTCCAAACAGGTTGCTGGGTAAAGATAATGTTATCTGCAAGTTGAGTGAATTTTCTTTAAGTGTTATTTGTGAAGAGCTTTGAATAAGCAGATTCAGTAAATAATTGATGGCAATGTTCAGATCTTTTTTATTGAGGTGTATAGTTCGAATTTTGTGTTTGTCAGTGGTTGAGATATTTAATATTTGTTTCGCACGCTGGATGTCATTGTGACTTAATTGTCTGTCGCCAGTGATTAATGGCGTGCTATCAATAGCAAATAGAAGAATGACTGCTAATAATGCAGGTGGCGCCGCCAGGTAAAAAAACAAAAGTCTTAACGACGTCAGCATTTATTGAAATTCCAGTTTGAAACGGGCTGGTTTCAGAAACCCGGCTTCCAGTTCCAGATCGGCTTGCGTCAACGGAGCTTGTTGCAGCCATTGGTCGGTGAATTGCAGTTGTATGGTATTTTGTCTGATGGATATTTTGAAATCAGGTCGTAGACTATGCCTATTTCTATGTATTAACACGGCAAGACGCAGAATAATGGTTAAAAAAGGGGCCGATTCATTCCAGGGTGTTGGCAAGTTTTTAAAACGTGATAATGAGAATTTTTTGCGATGACTGCGGACGATGGCGGCTAATACGTTCTGGTCCTGCCTGGAGAATCCGGCAAAGTCGCCGTTTTCAATAATATAGGCGCTGTGTTTATGGTATTGACTGTGAGCAATACTTTGACCAATTTCATGTAATTCAGCAGCCCATTGCAGAAATTGTACACTGTCCGGGTTGTCTGTTAAACAAGGATGACCAGGGATTTGTTTAAGAATATATTGTATTGTTTGTTTCAGATTCTCAGCATGTTGTTGATTGCTGCGATAGTATTCAGAAATGGTTTTACTGGTTTCGGAGCGTATATCCTGATTATAAATTCTACCCAGTAAATCATGCACCAGTCCTTCACGCAGAGCGCCGTCGGATACGGTCATTTGTTTGACCCCCAGCGCTTTAAAAGTAGCGTAGATAATGGCAACACCACCGGTAAAAACCGGCAGGCGTTCGTTGCTGAGTTCCGCTAAATTTAACTCACTAACATGTTTGTGTTTGCAGATATGGTCAACTAGTTGCTCAAGGCCATCCATGGTAATGCCGTTATTACTCCAGTCTGCGGCATGTAAGACATTTCGAATTGCCTTTAAACTCCCTGAGGCGCCAATGGCTTCATCCCAGTTATGAGAATTGAATTTTTGTTGAAAAGGCTCCAGACGCTGTTCTGCCAGTAGTGTTGCTTTTTTAAAGGCTTTTTTTGACAGTTCGCCGTTCTTGAAAAACTGATTGCTGAAAGTAACACAGCCCATGTGTAAGCTTTCTTTGCTGTACGGGGTGTCGTTACTGCCAATAATGTACTCGGTACTGCCGCCGCCAATATCCATGACGAAGCGTTTATTGGCGTTACTACCCAGGCTGTTGGCAACGCCCTGGTAAATCAGCCGGGCTTCCTCTATGCCGGAAATGATATGAATAGGGTGGCCGAGTGCTTTCTCAGCCTGAGTAATGAATTTACCGGCATTTTTTGCAGTTCTCAGCGTATTGGTGCCGACAATGCTGACACTGTTGGCTGGAAAATTTCTGATGCGCTGTCCGAAACGTTCCAGACAAGCCAAGGCTCTTTCTTGAGTGATTTTGTCCAGGTTCTTTTCATCATCCAGCCCGGAAGCCAGCCTTACCATTTCTTTTAAGCGGTCAATGGTTTGTAATTTTCCGTCATTGAGACTGCAGATTAACATGTGAAAACTGTTGGAGCCGAGGTCTACAGCGGCAACACTATGGGGGAGAGGTTGTTGAGGCAAGGTCTTGTCCTGTTTTATCTACGATAACATTAGATTTCTGATAAAATCACTGGGTTTTATGCTCTCTGCGGCTACTGCCATTTGGTTAAGTCTGTCATATCCCGGAATGGACTGAATAACTTTACCGTAGGATATTATTGAATCCTCACTCCTTAATGGTGGAGGCAATCTTCGATTAAGAGAGATTAAAAAAACCGTTTCAGATCGGCCACCATTATAATCAATTCTGCCTGATATAATGTAGTGTATGAATGCTTTATCAATTAAAAATCTGAAAAAAACGTATAACAATGGCTTCGTTGCCTTAAAGGGTATTGACCTGAATGTAGAAGACGGTGATTTTTTTGCCTTATTGGGTCCCAATGGCGCCGGTAAATCAACAGCTATAGGTATTATCAGCTCTATGGTTAATAAAACCAGCGGGTCGGTGAGTATTTTTGGACATGATCTGGAAAAAGACAATGCCCGGGCTAAAAGTTGCATCGGTCTGGTGCCTCAGGAGATTAATTTTAATCAGTTTGAAACGGTTGAAAATATTGTTTTAAATCAGGCAGGTTTCTATGGTATCCCTAAAAAGGAAGCGCGAATACGGGCTAATAAATGTCTGCAACAAATGCAGTTATGGGAAAAACGCAACACCGTGTCCAGACGTCTTTCGGGCGGGATGAAACGGCGGGTAATGATTGCCCGGGCTTTGGTGCATTCTCCCCGATTATTGATTCTGGATGAGCCGACGGCCGGGGTGGATATAGAAATACGTTATTCCATGTGGAATATGATGAAGGAAGTGAACAGCCTGGGCACAACGATTATTTTGACGACCCATTATCTGGAAGAGGCCGAAAGTCTGTGTCGAAATATTGCCATTATCAATCAGGGTGAGATTGTGGAAAATTCTGATATGCGTAGTTTGCTAAGTCGTATCAATATGGAACATTTTATGCTGAATCTTGCCAAACCCGTCGATTCAGCTCCACTGATTGATGGTTATCAGATCGAATTGTCGGAACCCAATGTGCTGAATGTCGCGGTGCCTAAAGATAAAGGGCTTAACCAGTTATTTCAGCAATTATCGGAACACAATATTGAGGTGCTCAGTTTGAAAAATAAATCCAACCGTCTTGAGCAATTATTTATGGATCTTGTGCAATGAATGTCTCGATTGCATTACGTACCATTGTCGCTAAGGAAATTCGCCGTTTTATCCGTATCTGGCCACAAACATTATTGCCGCCGGCGATTACGACATCACTTTATTTTCTTATTTTTGGTAAATTGATTGGTGACAGGATTGGATTGATTAATGGCGCCAGCTATATGGATTATATTGTGCCGGGTGTGGTATTAATGTCGGTTATCAGCCATTCTTACGCCAATGTGGTGTCATCGTTCTATTCGACCAAATTCCAGCGCCATATTGAAGAATTGCTGGTTGCGCCAGTGCCTAACTGGGTTATTTTGGCGGGTTATGTCAGTGGCGGTATTGCCCGGGGTTTACTGGTAGGACTGGTGGTGGCCGGTATTTCAACGTTATTTGCAGAAATCAATGTTCAGCATTGGGGGGTCAGTATCGCTGTTTTTATTTTAACGGCAACTTTATTTGCCCTGGCGGGATTTATTAATGCCGTGTTTGCAGACAGTTTTGATGATATCTCTATTATCCCTAATTTTGTGTTAACGCCATTAAGTTATCTGGGTGGGGTGTTTTATTCTGTCTCCATGCTGCCCGCTATCTGGCAAACGATCTCTCTGGGTAATCCCATTTTGTACATGATTAACGCCTTTCGCTACGGTTTAATTGGGATATCGGATGTGAAAATTGAGCTGGCTTTTGCCATTACCGGGGGATTTATTATGGCCATGACGTTATTCAGTCTATTTTTGTTACATAAGGGAGTAGGGATTAAGAATTAAGGTAGTTAGCAATAGGCAAACAACTCATATTATTCCCACGCTCTGCGGCATTGCCATTAACTTAAGAAAATGCGGGCGCGGGGGTAGGTGCGAATTCATTCGCACCTACAACCAGAGCGTTAAATTTAACAAAACGACTTAACTTAATGGCAGTGACATTCTACGTCTTCTGCGCCCTGTTTATTCGACCGGTTCCAGAATCTGTTTTAATCCCAACAGATTGTTAATTTCAATAGACCGGTTTTGTACATAAATTAACTCTTCCTGCTGAAACTTTTTTAATAGTCGACTGACTGTTTCCAGAGCCAAACCAAGGTGATTGCCGATTTCCTGGCGGGTTAATGACAAAGTAAAAGCTGAAGAGGAAAAGCCGCGTTTTTTCAAACGTTCAGACAGGCTTATCAGAAAATAAGCCAGACGCTCTTCTGCCGGTCTTTTGCTTAAAACCAGCTGGTTTGTATCCATATTGACTTTTTCGCCGGTGTGGCGAAAAAGTTCCCGGGTAATGCCGGGGACTTTGCGGAAAAGATCGTTCATGCTGGAAGCCGGTAACACACAGAAACTGCTGGTTTCCAGGGCAATAGCGGAACAATGATGCAGGTCATTGGACAAGCCGTCAAACCCCAGCAGTTCACCGGGTAACAGAATATTCAAGATATGCTCATTGCCATGCGGGTCATTGGCAACTAATTTGGCGCTACCGGATTTTATTGCCAGCACACCTCTAAAGTCATCGCCTTCGCGATAAATAAATTCACCGCGTTGCAAGGTTTTTTTTGCTTTAATCACCTGACTGATATTTTCGATTTCCTGCTGGGATAGGCCGCGTGGCAGACATATATTATCCAGGCTGCAATTATTGCAACTGACTTTATTTTGCATAGGCAAATAGAGATCCAGTAAAGATTGGCCTAATTATACAGGATTGTTACAGGAACCCGGCAAAAGGTTGTACTGTGACGGTATCGCCGGATTCAACATCAGTTCTGTCATGTTCGAGAACGATAAAGGCATTGGCCAGACTCATGGATCGCAATATGCCGGAACCCTGTTTGCCGGTGGTTTTTACAAGCCATTCGCCATTGCTGCCCCGATAGAGAATGCCGCGAACAATTTCAGTTCGTCCCGGTTTCTTACGGATATTTTCAGCGCTTTTTACAGTTAATGGGGGAGCAATGGGTTTGTCAGTGATGCCCAGCATTTTCTCCAGGGCGGGTTTAACAAATAGGTAAAAAGTGACCATGACCGCAACCGGGTTTCCGGGCAAACCAAAAAACAGACTGTTACCCAAATGACCAAAAGCCATGGGTCGCCCCGGTTTTATGGCCAGTTTCCAGAAATCAATTTGCCCTGAAGATTGTAATGCGGTTTTTGTGTAGTCGGCATCACCAACCGAAACGCCGCCGGATGAAATAATCATATCGGCAATCTGTCCGGCTTCATTAAATCGCTGCAAAAGCGTATCAGGGTTATCCTCTAGTATGCCCAGGTTAATAATTTCTATATCCGCTCTGTCCAGGGCGGCTTGCAGACTATAACGGTTACTGTCATAGATACCCTTATTTCCGGGTTGCTTGCCAAGCGCATAAACTTCATTACCGGTTGAAGCAATTGCAACACGCAACTTACGTTTTACTTTGATTTCTGCAACTCCAATGGAGGCTAGCAAGCCGATGTCGGGAGCTGTCAGGTATTTCCCCGGTTGTAAAACTGTTTCACCCTGTTGCAGGTCTTCGCCGGCCAAACGGATATTTTCTCCTGAGCGATGTTGAGAATCGATAACGATAAAATCATCATGAATATCGACATGTTCTTGCATTAACACGCTATCAACGCCAGATGGAATGAGTGCGCCCGTCATAATGCGGATACATTGTCCCGGTTGCAAAGGTTTTACCCATGAATCGCCGGCAAAAATCTTGCCGATAATCGATAATTGTTTGCTGCCTTGGTTGGGAATATCACTGCTGTGAATGGCGTAACCATCGACTGCCGCATTATTGTGTGCCGGTACATTAAACGGGGCGGTCACCAATTCAAAAAGAGTTCGTCCGCTAGCATTTTCAATATTGATACATTCATAGTCATCAATCGACGTAGTCCGCGATAAAATATCGGCCAGAGCGCAATCAACCGGTATTAGTCCGGATTCATAAATATCGGTGCAGCTAGGTTGTTTGATGATCATGCTATTTTATGAAATGATCCTGGCTATCGCTGATTTGTTGATTGTCCAGCCAGCTGACGGTGATTTTATCGCCAGCTTGAGCGTTGTTCAATCTGAATGCAAAGTAGGGATCTTTAGAAATACTGCCGCCCAGATCGGCGGAAATAATGACTTTATCATTGAGTTTAATGGTTAATTCCTGAATATAATGCGCGGGAATCAACTTTCCTGTTTTTTCATCCCGGTTGCGACCGTTTTCCATGGGATGGGCAATGAGTGTTCTGATTTGGGTTTTACCCTCCAGATGTTTGCTGCGGATTTTAATACTGGACATATTATCCCCCGCAACCGCCCACAGTGACCTTGACTGATTTGCGGGCGCGATATAATTGCTCATCACTGGCGGCAATGACTACAACATCACAGCTTTCGGCCATTTTAATGCGCGCCTTGATATAAACATCCACTGGTGGGGATAAATTAAATTCAGCTGCCAGTGGCACCGGGTTTTTTTCAACCAGAATATAAACCTTGTTAATATTTTCAAGATCGCTTTCAATGGTGATGGGCACTACAGCGCCATTTTCAGCGGTTCTTGGTAATTTCAGCTTTATTTTATTGCTGTCAATGATTTCACTATCATTAAACAAGTGATTGAATGATTTTTCAAAACTTCCATCGCTAAAATTTTCTTTTAGCCATTTTCCCTGCGCATTTTGCGAATTGACTAAAGCTGAAATGGAAAATGCAGTCAATGATGCCGCTTTTTTTAGAAAATCTCTGCGTGAATTATGCATGAAAGAATCTATTTAAAATAAAAGAGATACATTTAATAGGGAATGCCGGAATCAATCAAATAAACTTTGATAAGAAACGGCTGCCTGTTGAGGTTGGTTGTCAAAAATGCCACTAATGACGGCTAACAAATCAGCGCCGGCCGCCAATAGTTGTCCGCCATTCTCAGGTAAAATTCCGCCAATCGCAACAATGGGTATTGTTATAGAGCGCCTGGCCTGTTGTAAAGTGTCGATATGAGCCGGGGAAGCCAAAGGTTTGGAATTTGAAGGAAAAAAACGTCCGAAGGCAACATAATCAACGCCTTTGGCCTGCATTTGTTGGGCTTTTTGACAATCGTCGTAACAAGAAACGCCTATGATGGCATTGGCTCCCAATTGTTGCCGCGCCATAGCGATGCTGCCATCATCTTTTCCCAGATGCACACCATCAGCTGAAATCTTTTGCGCCAATTCAACATTGTCGTTAATTATTAGAGGGGTATTATATTGATGGCATATAGTTAATAATTTCTTCGCCAGCATTTCAGCGTCAATCGGGGATTTGTCACGATATTGAATCACGGCGGCACCGCCTTTAAGCGCTGCAGTGACTTCTGCAATAATGGTTTCAGGGGATTTGTTAGCGGTTTGGGTGATGGCGTATAAACCTTTTTGCGGAAATTTCATGCTTCCATCCAGAATAATCGGTTAGGGTTGTACTGCCCCAGGCCGGGTTTGTAGGCTGCGGCTAAAGAATTCCAGGTAAACTCCTGGGCTTCTGTGATGGCTGTAAAAGGGTCAAGTCCGTGTGCGATTAAGGCGGCAATGGCGCTGGCCAGTGTGCAGCCGGAGCCATGATAACTTTTAGGTAAGCGCTCCCAGTTGAAAGTTTCGCTTTTATTATCAGTCATAAAAACCTGAT
Source organism: uncultured Methylomarinum sp. (assembly GCA_964474415.1). Lineage (GTDB taxonomy): Bacteria > Pseudomonadota > Gammaproteobacteria > Methylococcales > Methylomonadaceae > Methylomarinum. The sequence goes on from CAYYSO010000011.1 coordinate 30,672, forward strand.
TTTTAACCAGTCGGGATTGTTCATGAGTGCCGGTTATCAGAACATAATCTACACCTTGGGATTGTAGGGTCAGGCCACAAGCGGCCAAATCCTGTTTTTTTGCCAGTTTACGCGCTTCTTCGCTATTGGGGGTTAAAACGGTTGTGAGCGGTAATAATAAATCAGTTATCGTATTAATCAGCTGATCATTAGCCAATTGCTTGCCGCCGCCTGCGGCTAATACAGGATCTAGCACAACCGGGATATGTGGATGGCGGATTAAAACAGAATGAATAGCAGCGGCTGTTTCATGATGGCCGATTAAGCCAATTTTAATAGCGGAAATCTTAAAATCAGCCAACAAAGTATCGGCTTGTTGAATAATATCTTGCGAATTTTGTGGGATCAGTTTTTTTACATTACAACTATCCTGTTCGGTTAATGCGGTGATGATGCTGCAAGCGTGACATTGGTGGCTGATCAAGGTTTCAATATCGGCCTGAATGCCTGCGCCGCCACTGGGATCATGGCCGGAAAAAGAGAGTACAACAGGACGGAGTTTAGACATGGATAACTTGATTGCAGGATAGCTAAAAACTGAGCTATTATACTGCAGTCTATTGCTTGGGTGGATGTTGTGCGTTAAAAAAGGTTGTTGTACTAAGGCCTACGAGGGACGGCATGAATGTACGAAGAAAAGTGGGTGTTATATTTGTACGCTCAAGCAGTCTGGGCCGGGGCGAAAGATTATTATGAAAGGGAATAAAAAGTTCCCGTAAAAGATATAAACTTTTACGGGAAAAAACTGGAAATTCCAGTAAAGGGGAGCCTTTAAATTAGTGTGGTTTACCTGCTTCAGTAGCTTCCGGTACTTCGATCAGGCGACCGCTTTTGACATCATACATGTAACCGTAGATCGGGAGTTCCGGTGGTACCAGAGGGTGATGTCTGATGTGCAATACATCGTCTACTATGCACTTGATATTATCGTCTTTGGTTAGCCAGTGGATAAATTTACCATGATGCGAGCCTTCTCCCTCGCCTACGTCTTTCCAACCGTTTTCATCTAGGGCTGCGGTACTCAGACTTTGTGCTAGTAGCTCTCCCATGATTTCATTGGTGAAGGTTTCCATTCCGCAGTCAGTGTGATGAATGACAAACCACTCACGGGTTCCCAGTAATTTGTACGAAACGACCAGTGAGCGGATTGCATCATCGCTGGCGCGGCCTCCAGCGTTACGGATGACATGAGCGTCTCCTTCGGCAAGGCCAGCGTACTTGGCAGGATCGAGACGGGCATCCATACAGGTTAAAATAGCGAAATGCCGTCCCGGTGGCATGGGTAAATCACCTTTGTCAAAAGTTGCTGCATATTCGCTGTTGGCTTGTAAGACTTCATCCAGGATTTTGCTCATGTAGAGGCTCCGTTTGTCTAAAAAAGAGTATACAGGATAAGGCAATAGTTTAAGGGTTAAAATATTAAAATAGTTTATAGATTATAAATATATTGTTTATAATTTACCTAGATACAGTATCGAAATGAGGTGATATTGGCGATATGTAAAAATTGCAAAGTAGATATGTGGAAACACTATGAGTAAATACAGGTATGAACGAAGTGTTTTTAAAATATTTTCTATGAAAGATGTTCGGGGTATAAAAAGCATAGCCATTAAGTTAAGTCTTTTTGTTAAATTTAGCGTTGGTTGTAGGTACGGATTTATCCGTACAATGCGAATGAATTCACACCTATACCCGATCCGCATATTCTTAACTTAATGGTAGTGGGTATAAAAAGGGAGGTAAAATATTGGAGCGGGAAACGAGATTCGAACTCGCGACCCCAACCTTGGCAAGGTT
>CAYYSO010000012.1:0-30166 GCA_964474415.1 uncultured Methylomarinum sp.
CGAAAGACGAAAGACGAAAGACGAAAGACGAAAGACGAAAGACGAAAGACGAAAGGTAAGCGGCTGTGCTAAATTTCTATGATTTAGTTATTTCATGACTGTTCCTTAGCTATGGTAAAATCACCCCTTTGCCTGATATAAGGCTGCACTTTTTATGATTAAACAGCGAACATTAAAAAATACGATCCGAGCTACCGGTGTAGGGTTGCATTCAGGGGACAAAGTCTATTTGACTTTACATCCGGCAGAACCTAACACTGGAATTCGCTTTCGTCGTGTCGATCTGGAAGAGCCCTTTCTGATCGAGGCAAAGCCGGAAAATGTCGGTGAAACCATGCTGTCAACTACGTTGGTTCATAATGGCGTTAAAATTGCAACGGTTGAGCATTTACTGTCTGCAATGGCTGGGCTAGGCGTTGATAATGCTATCGTAGATGTGAACGCGGCAGAAGTGCCAATAATGGATGGCAGCGCCGGACCGTTTGTTTTTTTGTTACAGTCTGCTGGCGTGACAGAACAGGATGCACCAAAACAATATATTCGAATTAAAAAGTCGATACGAGTGGAGGATGGGGATAAATGGGCGGCTTTCGAACCGTTTAATGGTTTTAAAGTGACATTTACCATTGACTTTGAGCATCCCGCTTTTTCCGATCATTTGAAAACTGCAGTGATGGACTTTTCATCGACAACCTTTGTAAAAGAAGTCAGCAGAGCGAGAACCTTTGGTTTTATGAAAGATATAGAGTTTTTAAGGGAAAATAATCTGGCGCTGGGGGGAAGTCTGGATAATGCGATTGTTGTTGATGATGACAGGGTTTTGAATGAAGATGGGCTGCGTTATGCTGATGAATTTGTCAAACATAAGATTCTCGATGCCATCGGCGACCTGTATTTATTGGGGCATAGCCTGATCGGAGAATTTAAAGGCTTTAAATCAGGACATGCGTTAAATAATAAGTTGTTGTTAGCATTATTAAACACCCCTGATGCCTGGGAAATGGTCGCATTTGAAAATGATGATGATGCGCCTATTTCTTTTATGCGTTCAGCACAAACCCCTGTTATTTTAGTTCAGTAAATTATTCTTGCCAAAGGGCAGGCTGTTAATCTTTTTTAGTAGATAGTCTGTCCAAAGTATCACACAGTTTTAAAAGCGCGTTGTTTAATTTATCGGTTACCGGCGATTGAATCTGCTGACGGATGAATTGAATATTTTTTTTAGAGGGTATATTGGCCGAGTGCTGCAATGATGGCTTTATCTGTTCAGGAATGATTCTTATTTGTAATAATTGGATTTGTTTCCAGCCCGATTCTACAACCTTATTCAGCATAACAAGGTGGTAAAAACGTAATTGTGATGACCAGCTGGAAGAATCAGTATAGACAAGTAGTTTGTGACCAGAAATAACGCAATACAGGGCGTGTATGGCTATGTCGTCTGGTAATACAGATTTTAAGATGCCCAGGATCTGTTGTTGCTGATTGATTTTTTGCTGATAAGCATTTAGTAGTTTACCCGCTGGATAGAGGACTGGTTTGAAAGGCTGATGGTGGCCGGGCATTGTTAGAGAAAAGGACTTTAAGGCTGTAAAAATCAGATCACTTAATTTTGATAATGGACTGACAGGTGGGAATGCTTTATTAAATATCCTATCAAGGATATTATTTATCGTTGTAATCAACTTATCTCATTATATGTCAAAAAAGACTCCTTGCGACTAAGTTTTCGACTTTCTACCTGTTTATTTTTGTCGATAGCACCCTTGCCTATAACTAGGTAGGCAAGAGCGTAAGCAGGATGCGGCAGCTTTGTTGAAACATTTACATAGCTTGCCCTACACCTGGTTCCGTACCACGCTTCCGACAAAAATAAAGCTGCTGTTAAAAGCGGAAATTTAGCCGCGAGAAGTATAACTGAACTTAGGAACGTGTACGAAATAACTTCGACAACTCCTCGCTTGCTTTATGTCCGTTTTCTACGTTGTGGAAACAGTTGCGTAGCTTGCTTGCGCCTGTTGCCGAACTTATTCCGTGCGTGTTCCTTAAGAAGCGCAAGGATAGTAATCGAGCTGATTATATCTATCTGTAGGCCGACATGAAACAATTTATTCAGAAAGAACTTGAAGCTGCCGAATATCAGCCAGTCAGGCTGTTGCAAATTTTATCAGCCGTACAAGATCAATATCAGTATATTCCTGAACAGATTATTGATTTGTTGGTTGAAAGATTACAGGTTCCTCGCACACAGGTAGTTAGCGTGATTGAGTTTTACAGCTTCTTTCATTTGCGGGCACAGGGGCGATACGACATTTTGATTAGTGATTCTATTACCGATTATATGTTGGGTAAAGAGAATTTGATGTTTTATCTGGCGAGCGTTTTAAAGGTTGACGTGGGTACGGTGCGTGACGATGGTTTGGTAAGTTTAAATAATACTTCCTGTACGGGGATGTGTGACCAGGGCCCGGCGGGACTGATCAATGGCTATGCGCTGACCCGGCTTGATAGATTCAGGATTGATGAGATGGTCACCTTGGTCGAGAAAAAACGGCCATTGTCACAGTGGCCGAAAGAGTTTTTTCAGGTAGAGGATAATATACAAAAGTCCGGGTTGTTATTACAACGAGAGATTGAGCGGGGTTCGGCACTTAAAAAATCTATCCACAGAGGTCTGAGAGAAACACTTGTCGAGATCGATCAATCCGGTTTGCGTGGCCGAGGCGGTGCTGGTTTTAAAACGGCAATGAAGTGGCAGTTTTGTGCCGAGGAACAAGCGGATCAACGTTATGTCGTTTGCAATGCGGATGAAGGTGAGCCGGGCACATTTAAAGACCGGGTGTTGTTAAACAGTTTTGCTCATCAAGTATTTGAAGGGATGACGCTTTGCGGAGCCATCGTTGGCTCAGCACAAGGATATTTGTATTTACGCAGGGAATATCGGCATTTATATGAAAAGTTACAGGCTATTCTGCAACAGCGTCATCAGTCTGGATTGCTAGGCAAAAATATCCTGGGACAGGGCATGGATTTCACTATAGAAATTCGACTGGGTGCGGGAGCCTATATTTGCGGTGAAGAATCGGCATTGATTGAATCTTTGGAAGGAAAGCCAGGAATTCCTCGTAATCGTCCACCTTATCCGGTGTCGCAAGGTTATCTGCAGAAACCGACAGTGGTTAATAATGTAGAAACCTTTTTGGCCGCTGCGGCAATTGCTGTTAAAGGTAGTGAATGGTTCAGACGTTACGGTACAGAGAAATCATCGGGGAGTAAGATTTTAAGCATTAGCGGGGATTGCTGTTCACCGGGTATTTATGAATACCCTTTCGGTATGACAATCAAACAAATCTTGCAGGATTGTGGCGCAGAAGATGTGCTGGGTGTTCAGGTAGGTGGGCCATCCGGTACTTTTATTTCCAATGAAGAGTTCGATCGTAAGCTGGCTTTTGAAGATCTGGCAACTGGCGGTTCTTTTATAGTTTTTAATAAAACTCGCAATATTCTTGAAATAGTGCGTAATTTTACCCATTTTTTCGCCCATGAAAGCTGCGGTTTTTGTACCCCCTGTCGGGTCGGTACAGCACTGCTGCAAAAACAGCTGGATAAAATTGTTGATGGTCACGGTTCGGCGGGCGATGTGGCCGCGTTGGAAGAGATTTGTCAGTTGCTTAAAAATTACAGTCATTGCGGTCTGGGGCAGACGGCGGCGAATCCAGTATTAACCTCATTGCAACGCTATCCTGATGTTTATGAAAAACAGTTAAAAGCGATCAGTTACGAGCCGGGATTTGATCTTGATGCTTCTCTGGCAACAGCAAGGCGTATGGCCAACCGCGACGATGCGGGTGCGCATCTGAATCAGCTGGAGGAGTGACATGAGTAAAACAATTGTGATAGATGGCACGGAAATTCCTTTCAGCGAAGGGCAAACGATTATGGAGGCGGCAACGGCAGCCGGTGTTTATATTCCACATTTATGTCATAACCCGGATTACACGCCACACGGAAGTTGCAAATTATGTACAGTGAATGTTAACGGCAGAAATTGTACTGCCTGTACTTTTCCGGCAATGGAAGGACAGGATATTATCAATGAAAGTAATCATCTGAGCGACGATCGTAAGAAAATCACACAAATGCTATTTGTTGAAGGTAATCATTTCTGTCCTTCCTGCGAGAAATCGGGTAACTGTCAGCTACAGGCTATGGCTTATCATTTGAATATGCTGGATAATCATTTTCCGCATTTTTTTGCAGACCGGGAAATGGATGCCTCCCATCCTGATATTCTGATTGACCATAACCGTTGTATTTTTTGCAATTTGTGTGTCAGAGCCAGCCGGGAAAAAGACGGTAAAGAGGTATTTGCAATTAGCGGGCGAGGTATCAATAAACACCTGATTATTAATTCCAGAACAGGCAAACTGAAAGATAGCGATATTAATACCAATGATCGCGCCGTCCATGTTTGTCCGACCGGTGCGATTCTGATTAAACGGAAAGGCTATCGGGTTCCCATTGGTCAGCGTATTTATGATCATAAACAGATTGACGCGGTGGCTTTGGCGCAGGAACATCATGATGAATAAAATCAGAGTGGCCACGACCTCATTAGCCGGATGTTTTGGTTGCCATATGTCCTTTTTGGATATTGATGAACGTATGTTGCAACTTGCTGAAATCGTAGAGTTTGATCGTTCACCGATTACCGATATTGAGTGCTGTACGCGGTGTGATATTGGCTTAATTGAAGGCGGGGTGTGTAATTCCGAGAATGTTCATGTGTTACGAGAATTTAGAAAAAACTGCAAAATTCTGGTTGCAGTAGGCGCTTGTGCCATTAACGGTGGTTTACCTGCGATGCGTAACCATATTGATCTGGAAGATTGCTTAAAGGAAGCTTATATTAGTGGTATCGGTGTGGAAAATGCGCAAATTCCCAGTGACCCGGAATTACCGTTATTATTGGATAATGTTTATCCTATCCATGAAATTGTTAAGGTGGATTATTTCCTGCCGGGTTGTCCACCTTCGGCTGATGTTTTTTGGAAGTTTCTGACCGATTTTCTGGGAGGGCAAGAACCTGAATTACCTTACGAACTGATACATTTTGATTAATTTCCTGTGGTCTTGATATGTATGAACATTTAGAAACAGTAAAGCAGGAGTCGGCACAAAATCTGAACCGGGTTGTGCTTGACCCGGTATCGCGGGTTGAAGGTCATGGCAAAGTTACTTTATTGCTGGATAAAGATAATCAAGTCAGGCAGGCCAGATTACATATCGTTGAATTTCGCGGTTTTGAAAAATTTATTCAGGGCCGGCCTTATTGGGAATTACCTGTCTTGGTGCAAAGATTATGTGGTATTTGTCCGGTCAGTCATCATCTGGCTGCGGCCAAGGCAATTGATCAGCTGGTCGGTATTGATCCAGAGCTGTTGCCTCCAACAGTTGAAAAATTACGGCGATTATTACATTTCGGGCAGGTGTTGCAATCTCATGCACTGCATTTTTTTCATTTATCCAGTCCGGATTTATTGTTTGGTTTTGAGAGTGAGATTAGTAAACGCAATATCATTGCTGTTCTGGCGGAATGTCCTGATATTGGTTTACAGGGTATCAAACTGCGTAAATACGGTCAGGAAGTAATTCGTATGGTGTCCGGCAAAAGAATTCATGGCACCGGTGCGATTGCCGGTGGTATGAATAAGGCACTGAGCCGACAGGAACGCGATTATTTACTGGAAGATATTGATCAGGTGATCAAATGGGCAGCCGCTTCAGTAACGCTGGTGAAAAAAGTGTATAGCTCCAATCTGCCTTATTACGATGAGTTTGCTGCCATTCGCAGTAATTATCTGGGGCTGGTCAAGCCAAATGGGGCATTGGAGCTATACCATGGCGGTATCCGGGCCAAAAATGACCGGGGTGAGACATTGCTGGATCATGTTGATTATTGTCAATATAACCAGCATATTCATGAGGAAGTCAGAGCCTGGACTTATATGAAGTTTCCTTATCTAACGGCATTGGGTAAAGAACAGGGCTGGTATCGTGTCGGGCCTTTGGCGCGGATTAATAACTGTGACTTTATTGATACAGGGCAGGCCGAAGCAGAACGACTGGAATTTAAACAGCATAGCAATGAGGCAATGGTGCATAGTACTCTGGCATATCATTGGGCACGGTTAATTGAATTACTGCATTGCGCGGAAAGTATTAAAGTACTGTTAAATGACCCCGATATTATGGGGGCAGAGCTGTTTGCCGAAGGCGAAAGTCGTCTGGAAGGTGTTGGTGTGATTGAGGCGCCCCGAGGCACGTTATTTCATCATTACCGGGTTGATGAAAATGACATTGTGACCAAAGCCAATTTAATTGTGTCGACCACCAGTAATAATATGGGCATGAATGAGTCCGTCAGGCAAGTTGCGGCAGAGTACCTGTCCGGACAGGAATTGACCGAACCGTTGTTGAATAATCTTGAAGTCGCGATTCGTGCCTATGATCCTTGTTTATCCTGTGCTACCCATGCTGTTGGAAAGATGCCTTTGCAGCTTGAATTGGTCGATGCTCAAGGCAATATACTGGATCGCATGGTTAAACATAGTAACGGTGATATAGAACATGGCTAAACCGATTCTGGTTTTCGGTTATGGTAATTTAAGTCGCGGTGATGATGCACTGGGGCCGCTGTTGCTGGAATATGTTCAACAAAATGTATCATTACAGAATATTGAAATCCTCAGTGATTTTCAGTTGCAGGTAGAACATGCTCTGGATTTGCAAGAGCGGGAACTGGTGCTTTTTGTCGACGCTTCGGTAACGAATGATGAAGCTTATGACTTTTTTCAGTTACAACCGTGTAGAGATAAAAGTTATACGACGCATGTAATGAGTCCGGCAGCTGTGCTGCAGGTATATCGGTTAATAACCGCTCAGCCACCACCACCGGCTTTTTTGTTGAGTATACAGGGAGCGTCATTTGAATTAGGTGCAGATTTGAGTGTAGTGGCCAGAGATAATTTAACAAAAGCTTGCGGTTTTGCGGCAAAATTATTGCAGCAAGCCGATTTATCCAGTTGGTTGCAACAGGTGGAGAATGCACGAAATATCTCTGCTTGAGAATGTGAGGGAAATTCTTCAGAGCCATGCGCAGAGTCAGCGCTTTACCCGCGTTAAAAAAGTTACTCTGGAAATCGGCCAGCTTTCCTGTGTGGAGCCGGAAGCTTTAAGCTTTGCTTTTGATGTTGTTATGAAGGATACACTGGTGGAAGGTGCAGAGTTGCTAATTACCATCAGTGACGGACGCGGGGTATGTGATCGTTGTCAACAACAAATTATGATGGAAACTTTACATGACCCATGCAGTTATTGCGGCAACCCTTCTGTGACAATAACCCAGGGTGGTGAGATGAAAATAAAGGATTTACTGGTTGTGTAGAAATGGGAGTAAAAATACCAAGATTTTTAGGTTAAATGATTGTATTTTTGTCTTGTAATGTAGCAAATATGAGTAGGTGGTAAGTTATGTGTGGAATTTGTGGTTGCGGACAACCCGAACAAAAACATTTGCATCATCATGGTCATGATGTCGAACATGAACAACATCACCATCACGGGAAACATGATGCAGAACGACTGATTAAGATTGAACAGGACTTGCTGAGCAAGAATAATAGTTATGCCGAACAAAATCGTACCTATTTTAAGCAACATGGAATTTTTGCCCTGAATCTGGTATCCAGTCCCGGCGCTGGAAAAACGACCTTGTTAGTTGAGACGATCAGAGCATTGAAGAATAAACTCCCGATTGCCGTGATTGAGGGTGATCAGCAAACCGAATATGATGCCAACAGAATCAGAGCAGCCGGGGTTTCTGCCTTGCAGATTAATACCGGGCGAGCCTGTCATCTGGATGCGCATGGTATTGGTCATGCAGTTATGGACTTAATGGTGAAAGATAACAGTCTGCTGGTAATAGAAAACGTTGGTAATCTCATTTGTCCTTCTTCATTTGATTTGGGGGAGGCATATAAAGTCGTGGTTTTATCAGTGACAGAAGGGGATGATAAGCCGCTGAAGTATCCGGATATGTTTCACGCTGCCAGCTTAATGGTTATTAATAAAACTGATCTTCTGCCTTATGTGGATTTTGAGGTTGAGCGCTGTATTGGGTTTGCCCGGCAGGTGAACCCTGATATTCAGGTCATTAAATTATCAGCTAAACAAGGTGAAAATTTTACTGAATGGACGGGCTGGGTAACAACTCATATGCATTCCATGGCAGCTTGAACATGAGTTTGTATGTTCAAGCCTTATTTCAATAGGAAGCGAGAGAATGAAATAACTTCGGTAACTGGTGTGTAGCCGGGTAATGCAGGAGCAATTACCGAGAAGACCGGGCAAAAAGAGACAATCGAGTTGCCGAAATTGTTTCGTGAATGTTCCTGTGATACTGAAAAACCCACAGCACTTTTTCAGTGCTTTGATCTGTCATCAATTAGACTTCAAAACTCAGTGCCAGGCGGTTAGTTTAAGGGTGTTGTATTTCCGGGTCACAAGAGGGGCAAGGAAAGAGAGTTTAGGGGTACAATTGAAGGGAATTTACGGAATACTGCTCTTAAGTTGCATGAAATTATCGACTAATAGGCAAAACAAAAACAAATTCTTCATGGTAAAAAACGATATTATCGTTGATCAACACACTGCCAGATTTAAAAGTATCGATTGATTCTATGCGTAAAACAGGGCACCCAAAATGCCCTGAATTAGATTATTTCAAATAGCCTATTACAAAAAATTTTTCAAGTCAGTAAAACCTTTGGCAGCAGCCACTAAATGTTTTTTGGCATCATCTAAATTACCTTTTTTAACTGCAAGACGGGCTTTTTTTAAATGCCCGTTAGCACGTTGACGTTTTACATCAACGTTATCACCTGATGGTATTTGTTTAACTAAACTGGCTGCTCTTCTGATTAAAAGAATAATGTCATCAGTAGATGAGCCTCCATCAATGGCCTTTGATGCTTCAGCAATTTTGGCCGTTACATTATCAACTGGTCCTGCAAAAGCTACTGCGGAAATGCTCATTGAGAACATGGCAATAAAAAGACTTAACGCTATTTTTTTTAAAAGTTTCATTGATTGTATCCTATGGTTTTGTTGGTCGTTATCAATATAGAGTTATTAACTAAATATCGATACTTAATTCTAGCATATAAAATTTAACTTAAAGAATCCTTTAAAAAAATTATGGTTTTTGGTGTTGTGGCGCAATACCTTGGTTTTTGATAAAAAATATCGGTAATTATCCAGAGTATTTTAATTCTATGGTAAGTCTTTAATATCAGTTGCTTATGGATGAGGTGCGTAACTTTTCAATAATGTTGGGTAAGAGATGTGACCTATAGGTAATTTCCGACCTTCTGAGACAAGGGGGGGCTATGAGAGTCTTCATGAGCAGATATTTGCTCATGCAATATCAGCATTCACGGCGTGTCTGAGATTGGCTATAGGATTTCTCGGTCAGTGGATAATGAGAAGCAACCGCATGGAAAGCTATGTAACTGTTTCAGCATAGGTTTTACACGCCCTGCTGACGCTAAGTATCACATCCATGCGGGCAGCGCGGATGTCGGCACAAAGTCAGTCGTTAGAAAACCGCATCGGTGATCGCGCGAAGTATATCAATTGGAGATCAAAATTCAGTATCAGGAGGTTGATACTGTTGGTGTTTTAGTGCACTGTATTTTTGAATCACAAAGGGGGCGACGAATGTACACGGTGAGCCAACTTTAATTCCATGACCTGATTGCCGGGTCTTGTCCCTGGATCATCTGATAGTCAAGGTCATCCAGTACGGCTACACCTTTAAATAACTCGCCAGTAGAAATATTTCTTATTAATAGATCGGCTTTGCGGACACAAAGGTTGATATGCGCGAATGTTTTTTGCGTCAGGCTATTCTTATCACCTTGTTTGATTGCGTATACGGCGTTTTCAGTAAAAAGAATAGTATCGCCTGTTGATGTTTTTTCCAGTGATGCCTGGCTGACGGGGAATTGATCAATAATATGTAGCATAGTCTTACCTTCTGAAACTCAATCCGACAAATTACATTAGCTTAATTTTATAACTACATCAAAATTAAGTACTATTAATGGTAATCCAATATTTTGAGATTGCCAAGTTTTGTTGTTAGAAAAGAATTTATTTTGTCATGCTTCAGATCAGAACAATTACAGTGAATGGGGTTTATGGCTTTGTTTTTATTGTATTAATAGAGTGTGTGGAATGGTGTTTGGATTTGAATGGTGATGTTGGTTGTTACCGTCCCTACTCTAGGGACAAATGAACGATAACCATTTGTGGCAGGTGTCCAATGAAGGTTAAAGTCGGAATGGATATTTTATAACTTGTGCATTCTGACTGGTCTTTTGGGTCCGTCTTCAGCGTTACCTTCATGGATATAGGTAAGGGGCGAGCAGGGCGGAGGCTTTGCGGAAACAGTACATAGCTTGCTATGTGCCTGTTTCCGCACCTTGAATGCGAACAAAAATAATGCACAAGTTATTTCATCCCCATTCCTTAAATTTCAGATTTTTGGTTCCGGTTTAGCAGATTTTGTACAGCGAGGCGGGGTTCCAGGTTTTCATATAGAACTTTGTAAGTTTGCTCGGTAATAGGCATTTCTATGCCTAGTTTTTGTGATAACAGGTGGGTTTCTCTTGCTGCAGAAACGCCTTCGACTTCTTGACCAATTGCTTCTATGGCTTGTTGTTTACTTGTTCCCCGTCCCAATGCTAATCCCAGGCGCCGGTTTCTTGATTGATCGTCTGTGCAGGTTAAAACCAGGTCACCTAAGCCGGCAAGGCCCATAAAAGTGTCAGGGTGACCGCCTAATTCCGAGCCCAGACGGATGATTTCGTTTAAGCCGCGGGTAATAAGTGCTGCCCGGGTGTTGGCGCCAAATCCCAGGCCATCGGCAATTCCTGCGGCGATAGCCAAAATATTTTTGACGGCGCCGCCAACTTGTACAGCAATGATATCCGGACTGGTATAGGTTCTAAAACGCTGGCTATGAAAAATATCAGTCAGTTGGGTTGAAAATGGCACTGAAGTCGAGGCAATGGTAATTGCTGCCGGTAAGCCGTCTGCCACTTCTCTGGCGAAGGTGGGGCCTGATAATGCTGCGGTCTCAATTTGTTTGCCGAGTATTTGTTCAACCACCGAATGCAAAAGCGAACCATCTTCCGGGTTGAAGCCTTTCGTTGCCCAGGCTATTTTATTGTTGTCAGTTATAAACGGTTTGATTTTTAACAGAGTATCTTTAAAAGCATGGCTGGGCACGGAAATCAGGATTAGCGGGCTAAACATAGAGGCCTGTTCCAGATTATCAGTGACCTGTAAACTTTTCGGAAACATAATGCCTGGCAGATAACGCCGGTTTTCTTTATCTTTTTCAAGGTTTTTTATATGTTCTGGATTATGTCCCCATAGCAGAGTATTGCAGCCATTTCTGGCTGCCTGAATTGCTAATGCTGTACCCCAAGAGCCAGCGCCTAAAACACAAATTGCCGAGCTCATTGTTTTATCAGTTTAATTTGGTCGAACCAGATGTTTGTTGTTGCAGATGTTGTTGATATAAGGCGTCAAAATTAACCGGGGCCAGTAGCAGTTGGGGGAAACCGCCTTTGCTGACTAGATCAGAAACGACTTCGCGTGCGTATGGGAACAGGATATTAGGACAAAAACTGCCAACCATAGGGCCCATTTCCTGTTCGGCGAATCCAGCCAAAGAAAAAATACCGGCCTGGGTAACTTCAACCAGGTAGGCTGTGGAATCTTCTGTTTTGACAGTTACTGTGACAGTGAGCGATACCTCGTACAAGTTATCTTCTAGAGGTTCGACATTAGTACCTAAATTAAAATCAACAGATGGTTCCCATTTAGTAGTAAAAATTTTGGGGGCATTGGGTGTCTCAAAAGAAATATCTTTGGTGTAGATTTTTTGAATTGAAAATTGTTTTTCTTCCGGGTTATTGGATTCAGCCATGATTTAAAATAAGGTTGTGTAATGATGTGATGGGGTTAAAGTTCGGAGTGTTACAGAATTTTCAGCAAAAGGAAGTGAACATTGTAGATTTTTGCTCTGAACATCAAATTTCCGGGAATAGTTTTGCATGATTCTCTGTGTAGCTCAACGCACTGTGTTAATTTTTATTTTTGCTGGTAATTTTGACAGGGAGTTTGTTGTCTTCCCAGGATTGCATGCCACCGGTAATGTTATATACTTTTTCAAAGCCTGATTTTATCAGGCTTTTGCAGGCAGGAGTGGCACGCGTGCCACTTTGGCATACAACAATAATGGTGTTGTTTTTGTATCGTTCCAGGATGTCAAGTTGTTCATCAAATTTGCCTAGTGGAATATTGATTGCATTTTCAATATGGCCTTTAATGTATTCGTGAGGTTCTCTGACATCAATAACTTTGGTTTCGTCGCTATTCATTTTAGTGACAGCAATCATTGGAGAAATACCGGTAAATTTGTTAAATGAATTTTCCAGAAGATCCTGAATTAACAGAAAAGTGACTGTCGCCAGGGCCAGAACAAGCAGGTAGTGGTTGGAAGCAAATTCAATATATTGGTCCATAGTAAGTATCGTTACTGAATAGAAGTTAGGAGGAATGGGGTTAGCAAGAAGTGCAAAAGACTTCTCGCATCATGCGAATAAGTTGAAGCATACGCTCATCATCTATGTAGTAGTAGACACGATTAGCTTCTTTTTTGTAGCCTAATATATCTTTTTCTCTAAGGATGGCGAGGTGCTGGGAAATATTACTTTGACTGGTTCCAACCTGTTTCACAATATCCTGCACGCTAATTTTTTGACTACCCAAAACGCATAAAATTTTTAAGCGTAACGGGTGAGACATTGCTTTCAGACAACGGGCTGCTCGATTTATGTCAGCATCATTGTAAAGAATTTGATCTTCTTCTTTTTCCATGGAGGGTTTTTTATATAAGGGGTGTTTAACGCTGTATCGGTCAGAAGCTGATTTGTTAAGCTGCATGCTTTGAACGCTCGGGTTTTCGGTTTTCTATCTGTGCATGTTATTTAGTAGCCGTGTCGTAGAAATACTTACATATGTGTGCTTTCGAACAATATGAGCAAGTTACAAAAAGCGAAAACCTGGCCGTTCAAAGTATAGATAACCTACGATTGTACTCATGTATTGTTATAATAGCACTTTTAAGCAAGTTATTTTATCGGGCCCGACAAAATATAAACGGTTAAGCATACCAGAGAGATGGTTATCATTCAATTATATTGAGTAAAGCTAAATTTTTACAATGAGTGATAAAAAATTTGAAAAGTTGTTGGGTGTAGTGTTTCATCGTTAATTAACGCATTATATTAATGAGTTTTTTTGGATACATTTAATTTTGGAGTTTATAAATAATGGCAAGTCGACCAAAACCTGTAGTGTTACTGATTCTTGATGGCTTTGGCTGCCGGCAAGATGAGGAAAATAATGCCATTGCAATGGCAAATACACCTTGCTGGGATGAATTGACAAAAAATAATCCGATGACTTTTCTGGATTGCTCTGGGGATGTGGTCGGTTTACCTGACCAGCAAATGGGAAATTCCGAAGTAGGTCATTTGCACATTGGCAGTGGTCGTTTGATTCGCCAGGAGCTTTCCAGAGTCAATCAGGCCATTATCGACGATAGTTTTTTTACTAATGACGTTCTGTGTCAGGCGGTAGATCAAGCTATTGCTAAAGACAAGGCACTACATATTCTGGGCTTGTTGTCACCGGGTGGTGTACATAGTCATGAAGGACAAATTATGGCTATGATGGAATTGGCTGCCAAACGAGGACTCAAGAAAATTTATATGCATGCGTTTTTGGATGGTCGTGATGTGCCGCCCAAAAGTGCGGAAGCTTCTATTAAGCAGGTGGAAGATAAGTTTGCTGCGCTGGGAACGGGCCGGATTGTATCATTGATCGGTCGTTTTTATGCAATGGACAGGGATAATCGCTGGGAAAGGGTGGAATGTGCCTATAAGCTGATGGCGAAAGGTGAGGCGGAATTTAGCTGTAACAATGCTCAGGAAGCCTTGGCAGCCGCTTATCAGCGCGACGAAACCGATGAGTTCGTATATCCGACAGCAATTCTGGATGAAGCAGGCAAAGTGACGACAATTGCTCCTGAAGACTCAGTGGTGTTCATGAATTTCCGGGCAGATCGAGCCCGGGAAATATCACGGGCTTTGACTGAACTGGACTTTGATGGTTTTGACAGAAATTGTGAGCCACACAGAGGCTATTTTGCGACATTGACTGAATATCATCAGGGTTTTGATTACCCTATTGCCTTTCCGTCAGCTGATGTTAAAAATGGTATCGGTGAGGTTTTGTCGAATTTGGGAATGAAGCAATTACGTCTTGCAGAGACTGAAAAATATGCACATGTTACGTTTTTTTTGAACGGCGGGAGGGATGAACCTTTTCCCGGTGAGGATCGCATACTGGTTCCATCGCCTAAAGTGAAAACATATGATATGCAACCGGAAATGAGCGCCCCGGAAGTAACCGGTCATATGGTTGAAGCCATTAAAGGCGGGAAATATGATGTTATTATCTGCAACTACGCTAACTGCGATATGGTTGGGCATACCGGTAATCTGCAGGCAGCCGTGAAAGCAGTTGAAACTGTTGATGACTCATTAAAACAAATTGTTACTGCGTTACAGGAGGTCGGTGGTCAAATGCTGGTAACTGCCGATCATGGCAATATTGAGTTGATGGTGAATGAGAAAACCGGTCAACCGCATACAGCGCATACTACTAATAAAGTACCATTGGTTTATGTAGAGGGGAAAGGCCAATTGGCTGATGGAGGTAACCTGGCGGATTTGGCGCCGACTATACTGGCAATTCTTGGTGTGGAACAACCTGTGGAAATGACCGGGCGTTCGCTTGTTATCGCATAGTGATGCTAAGAAGCTGTTATTTATTAGTTAGTTTATTGTTGCTTGCAGTTTGCTCGGTCTCATGGGGCGGGCAGACTGTTATCGGCAAAAAAAAACAATTGACGCAGCTTCAGTCAACCATAAAACAACTTGATTCAGATGTAAAAAACTTACAAGAGGAAAAAAATAAATTGCTGGCGCAATTGCAGCGGCAGGAAAAGCAATATGGAAGAATAGTTAAGGTTATAAGGACCTTGAAGGCTGATGTAGAACGCCAGAAAAGCGCTTTAAAGACTCTTGTTAACCAGGCTGCGGCAATCCGGGACGTTATAGGCAGGCAAAAAGATGAGCTGGAAAGTCAAATCAAGGCTGCTCATGCTATGGGTAGTAAAGAGCGGTTAAAAGTCATTTTTAATCAGCAGGATGCTGCTTTGTCCAGTCGTATATTGGTTTATTTTGATTACTTGAATAAATCACGTTTGCAGAAACTGCACGCAGTTGAAGAAAATTTTCGTTTGTTAACGCGGCTGGAAAATGATCAGCGACAGAGAACAGGCGCGTTAGCTGTTATTCTTGGTAAACGTAAGCTTGAACAAACTGAGTTACAGAAAGTTAGAAGAGCGCGAGAAAAACTATTGATAGAAATTGAAAAACAGTTTTCATCAAAAAAATCGCAACTGCAGCGTTTGAAACTCAGCGAAAAAAAATTACAACAGCTTATTCTTTCTTTACAGTATTCGAGTGATGATTTTCCTTTTCAGGAAGGGCCAGGCAAATCTTTCGCCCAATTAAAGGGGCGCTTGCCCTGGCCTGTAAAAGGTAAATTGATAAAAAAATTTGCCAGCCCCCGGTCTGAAACGCGTTGGGATGGGGTGCTGATTAAAGCCAGGGAAGGACTGGATATTCACGCGGTCACGCGTGGCCGTGTTGTTTATGCCGACTGGTTGCGTGGATACGGCTTGTTAACTATTATTGATCACGGGAAAGGCTATATGACTTTATATGCTTTTAACCAGAGTTTATATAAAGCTGAAGGGGATTGGGTTGAAGCGGGTGATGTGATAGCCTCTGTCGGTAAAAGTGGCGGTCGCTCTCAGTCGGCTTTATATTTTGGCATTAGAAAAAAAGGTAAGCCGGTTAATCCGGTATTCTGGTGTCGGAAAGTACGTAATGACAGAGTTGGGTAGTATTCTGTTAAATGCTGGTTTTGTCATGTTAATGGCCTGAAGAATTCATGAGATAGAATTTAAATCAGGTATTTGGAGTTTTAAACACATGCTTAAAAAGAAAAATATTTTAATCCTGACTCTTGGCTTTTTGCTGGGTGTTTTTATGAGTACCTGCGGCAGTGTTTTTGCCGAAAAAGACGAAGCTTCTGTATCTAATGATGTTCAGACTTTACCTTTTGATGAGTTAAGAGCTTTTACTGAAGTATTTGGGCGCATCAAACGAGATTATGTTGAACCGGTTTCTGATAAAAAATTATTGGAAGGTGCGATTCGAGGAATGTTGGCAGAGCTGGATCCTCATTCTGCGTATCTTGATGGAGAGCAATATAAAGAGCTAAAAGAAGGAACAACCGGGCAATTTGGTGGTTTGGGGATTGAAGTCACTATGGAAAACGGTTTTGTTAAAGTGGTTTCGCCTATTGACGATACGCCGGCGCAAAAAGCGGGAATGAAGGCTGGTGATTTAATAGTCAGGTTGGATGACAAGCCCGTGAAGGGAATGACTCTGGGTGAGGCGGTAAAAATTATGCGTGGTGAACCAGACAGTGATATTGTACTGACCGTCATCAGAGAAGGAGAAGAGTCTCCCCTTAAAATCAAAATTACCCGGGCCATTATCAAGGTTAAAAGTGTTAAAAGTAAAATTCTGGAGAAGGATTTCGGTTACCTGAGAATCAGTAGTTTCCAATCCAGAACCGGGCAAAATCTGATTAATGCGATTGCTGAGTTAAAAAAGGAAAATGAGGGCGATTTGAAGGGATTGGTGCTGGATTTAAGAAATAATCCTGGCGGAGTGCTTAATGCAGCTGTTGAGGTGAGTGATGCTTTTCTTGAGGAGGGGTTGATTGTATTCACCGAAGGACGAATTAAAAATTCTGAAATGCGTTTTAAAGCGGCTCCGGATGATGAGATCGGCGGAGCACCTATTGTGGTGTTGATTAATGCCGGTTCGGCATCGGCTTCGGAAATTGTAGCCGGCGCTCTGCAAGACCACAAACGTGCCATTATTATGGGTGAAAAATCGTTCGGAAAAGGCTCTGTGCAAACCATTTTGCCGACCAGTAATAGCGCTGCGGTAAAATTGACTACGGCCCGTTATTATACGCCTTCAGGCCGATCAATTCAGGCCGAAGGTATTGAGCCGGATATTGTCTTACCAAGAGTCAAGCTTGAGTCACTGGAAAAATCAAAGTTTGAGCCGGTCAAGGAGGCTGATTTGTCACACCATTTGGAAAATGGTAATGGTAAGGCCAAAGCTCAAACGGGTGACAAAGAAGGCAAAGATAAAGGCAGTCAGGAGATTCGTGATTATCCATTGCATGAAGCGTTAACGTTGCTGAAAGGTCTGACGATTTTAAAATAATATGAAGGTGACGCCTTTATGGCGTCATGGTTTGTTATCGTCATCACTGGTAAATATATGAAAACTTAGAAGACTGCGTTTTTTGGATGTGACACGTTTACCCGTGAAAGCCCTTTCTAAAAATGCCTTCATGATCATCATTAGGTTGTGCAAAATACCTTAATTCAAGGTTTTTCTGACAGAAAGCTGAGATAATTAGAATAGCAGAGTAGAATAGTTGATTGGGTGGGGTAGAGATTTTGGATACACCTAAACTGATGCGGGGAATCTGAAATGATTTAGTTCTCTATCGAGAGGTAAGGTAACAGGCAATAAATAAACTATCGGTATTGCGCCGGATCTTTGTTTGTTTTCAAGGCGCAACGTAGGGTGCATAGTAGGCCATGTAACCGAAGTTGCAACGAAGAAGGCAAACAAAAAGACAAGTAATACTGCTGGGTTATTTATTGCGAGTTGCCTAAGCTACAGACCGGAAGGCTGAATGATCCGGTCTGTTATTTGTCAGTTAGTTGATGTTTGATAATTGACTGTAAAGTCATTCATGCAGGAAAGGGCTAAAGGCAATTCTTTTTCGTTCTCCAATTGAAAAGCATTGACGCCGACACGCTTAAGGTAAAATATCTGATCAATCATATAGCCGCCGATTGCTCTGATCTCGCCCTGATAGTGATAACGACCTCTTAACAAGCGCGCCTGGGAAAATCCTCTGCCATCAGTAAAGGCAGGAAAATCTAGTTCTATCAGGCTAATATGCTCCAGATCGTCAGCGATATCCTCTATTTTATCTGTAGAACTAAGACGCAGGCCTTTTTTACCCTTAAGTTTTAATATCTGCGCTTTTTCCTTATGCCATCGTGACGGTGAAACAATGATATCGCCATTGATTGGCTCGTTGTCGTCAGTAATAAAAGTCCAGGTGTTATCAACAATCTGTTGGTCTTTAATGATTTGCATAGACTTGTTCTTTGAATGGGTTGATGCCAATACGATTGACTGTTTGCAGAAATGATTCTTCATCGTCGAGACGATGCTTAATATAAACGTCGAGAATAGTGGTAATGGCGGGGGTAATTTCATCTTTTGCCACGGCAGGGCCCAGGCGCTTACCGATTGCAGCCGCATTTTCAGAAGAGCCGCCCAGTGTGATTTGATACCACTCGGCGCCTTTTTTATCCACTCCTAAAATACCGATATGACCGACACTCTGATGCGCGCAGCCGTTCATGCAGCCGGACATGTTGATTTTAATGTCACCAATATCATGCACATAATCTATATCATCCAGTGCTTGGTTGATTTCTTTGGCAATACCGATCGAGCCAGCATTTGCCAGGCTGCAAAAATCCAGGCCGGGGCAGCAAATCATGTCTGTTGCTGTGCCGATGTTGGGTGTTGCCAGTTCTAAGGCATCAAGTTTTTGCCATAATGAAAACAAGTCAGTCTGTCTGACATCGGCCATCACCAGATTTTGTCTGTGTGTGGTTCTGATTTGCCCAAAACTGTATTGATCAGACAGGTCGGCAATGGCATCAAGTTGACTGTCCGTTATGTCTCCCGGAGGTGAGTCAGGCGCTTTAAGTGAAATAAAAACGTTACGGTAACCGCTGATTTTGTGATCAACCGTGTTTTGCTTAACCCAACGGGAAAATGCCGGGTCTTGTTGTTGGTTTTCTGTAAAACTTGAGTCTTTGTCAGTATCGCTTTCGTATGCAGGCGGTTGAAAATATGTCTGCATGGCCTCTATCCGTTTGTCACTCAATTCCATGCCGTCGCGAATCTGTAGCCATTCCTGCTCGACCATATCGCGAATTTTGTCAATACCGGTTTCTCTGACCAGGATTTTGATTCTGGCTCTGTATTTATTGTCGCGTCTGCCATTTAGATTATAGACGCGCAATATTGCTTCTAGGTATGACAGGATATGTTTCTTTTCTAAGAAAGGTTTGATTTCCTGGCCAATAACGGGAGTCCTGCCCAAGCCGCCGCCGACCAGGATTCTAAAACCGGTTTCACCCTGATCGTTGGTAATGATGTGAACGCCTACGTCATGGAATTGCGTTGCGGCCCGGTCCACCCTAGAGCTGCTGACAGCAATCTTGAATTTACGCGGTAAATAGGCAAATTCAGGGTGCAGGATTGTCCATTGGCGAATAATTTCACAGTATGGGCGAGGGTCTTCCAGTTCGTCAGGGCTGACGCCGGCTAGGTGGTCTGTGGTCGTGTTTCTCATGCAGTTGCCGCTGGTTTGGATGGCGTGCATTTGAACAGTTGCCAGTTCGGCCAGAATATCCGGTACTTTGTTGAGTTCAGGCCAGTTGTATTGTACGTTCTGGCGGGTTGAAAAGTGACAATAACCCTTATCATAATCACGGGCAATGCCAGCTAATTTACGGACCTGTTTTGACGACAGCAGACCATATGGAATGGCGACTCGCAGCATTGGTGCGTGCGTTTGAATGTACAGACCGTTCATTAATCGTAATGCGCGAAATTCATTTTCGCCGATTTCACCGTTTAAATAGCGTTCGGTTTGCCCTCTGTACTGGGCGACCCTTTCTTCAATAAGTGTTTGATCTTTGTCGTTATACTGATACATGGTCGTGTTGCGCTTTATGTAGCGAGTTAGACTGGACGCACAATGATATACTGAGCGCGATAAAATGACAAAGTTAATTGGTTGGTGATACTATACTCGGTTGTTTTAACAGACTTTAGATAATAAATTTTACTTTTAGAGTAGGGGGTTGTTTTGTTGCGCTTATTGATGGTTTTTACAGGACTTTTGTTGCTGCCGCAAATGGCAACAGCTGCAGAATTTGCTAATTTGGGATTGACGGGTACGGAAAGAGGGATTTATACCGTTTTGATCTTTGTCATTGCCTATTGTTTTGTGATGGCTGAGGAGTTTACCGGTTTGCGTAAATCAAAACCGGTTATTTTGGCTGCCGGTATAATCTGGGCGCATGCGGCGGTTCTCGCCAGTTCAATCGGAGTTTCCACTGAGGCTTTGCATGAAGCTTTTGAATTCAACCTGAAGGAATATGCGGCACTGATGTTGTTTCTGCTGGTGGCCATGACTTATATCAATGCTATGGCTGAACGCAATGTTTTTGAGGCGTTGCGATCCTGGATGGTTCATAAAAAATTCGGCTTTAAGAAATTGTTCTGGATTACCGGGGTCATTACCTTCTTTTTGTCTGCGGTAGCGGATAATCTGACATCGGCATTACTGGTAGGCGCTGTAGTAATGGCTGTGGGGGGTAATAATGATAAATTTGTTGCTATCGGATTGACCAACCTGGTGGTCGCAGCCAATGCCGGCGGCGCTTTCAGTCCCTTTGGCGACATTACCACCTTGATGGTCTGGCAGGCTGAACATGCTGAATTTTTTGATTTTTTTAACCTGTTTATTCCTTCGGTTGTCAATTATCTGGTGCCAGCTGTGTTTATGTATATGGCTGTTCCAGATGAACAGCCTCAAGCAACTGAAGAGGGGGTAATAGAGTTGAAGCCCGGCGCTATTCAGGTTTGTGTCTTATTCTTGCTGACCATCGTCACTGCCGTTAGTTTTAAACAGGTATTACATTTACCGCCGTTTATGGGCATGATGGTAGGCTTGTCTGTACTTATGATTTATGGATTCCGACTGAAATCTCTGTATCGTTCTGAAGATGGCAGCAGTTTTGATATTTTTCAGAAAGTGCGAGATGCCGAATGGGATACCTTGTTTTTCTTCTTTGGCGTAGTGTTTGCTGTTGGCGGCTTGGGATATATTGGATATCTGGAATTGTTGTCCGGAGCCATGTATGATGGCTTAGGGCAAACTGGAGCTAATATTTTAGTGGGAGTTATGTCGGCGATTGTCGATAATATCCCGGTGATGTTTGCGGTATTGGGAATGAATCTGGATATGGATCTGTATCAATGGTTGCTGGTGACGCTGGCTGCTGGCGTTGGTGGGTCAATGCTGTCTATCGGATCGGCAGCCGGCGTGGCTTTGATGGGGCAATCAAATCACAAATATACATTTTTTAGTCATTTGAAATGGGCTCCTGCAATTGCTGCAGGATATGTGGCGAGTATTTTTGTTCATTATCTGATTAACGGATAATAGATCTGGGTGTTAGCTATTCAATCTGAATGGTTATGTTTCGTAGACGATGGCTTTCAACTTAAACCGGGGGGCGTTTGGATAGGGTATGAATCGCATACCAGACTGCCAGGGAGGGCGCGCGATGCGTACCCTGCTATTTTGTCCTGCTTAAAGTTGATAGCCTAAAAATATAGAATGAATATTATGAGAAAGTCTGATGGCAACAGTTAAGCACAGTTGGCGTCAGGCTTTTTCGATTTATGCCAGACCTTGTGTGCTGAGCATGATTTTTCTTGGCTTTTCTGCCGGTCTTCCTTTCTTGCTGGTTTTTTCTACTTTGTCAGCCTGGCTTCGAGACGAAGGGGTTGCGTTGTCCGTTATTGGATATTTCAGTTGGGTGGGAGTGACTTATTCCGTTAAGGTTTTTTGGGCGCCGGTTGTTGATCGTGTTTCGCTGCCGTGGTTAACCGCTTTTCTGGGAAAAAGGCGCAGCTGGATGTTGTTAGCGCAAGTCGGTATTGCAATGGGGTTGCTGGGGATGGGGGCGGCTGATGCAAGTCAACAGTTACAGCAAATAGCACTATTGGCTGTGACTGTGGCATTTTGTTCCGCTACCCAAGATATTGTCGTCGACGCCTATAGGATTGAAGCTGCGGTGCCTGAGTATCAAGGGGCTATGGCTGCAGCTTATGTATTTGGTTATCGGGTCGCATTGTTGGTGGCTGGTGCCGGGGCTTTCTATATTGCCGATTTTAGTGATTGGCAAAACGCTTATTTCGTGATGGCTTTGACCATGTTGATTGGCATAGTAACAACTTTGTCTATTAGAGAGCCGGAGCATCAGGTTGATAAGGTAATTGAGGATATTGAATGCAGGCTGGAAGCTGCGTTGGGTGTTGATAAGGTGACCTCGGTTTTTGTCAGGTTGGGCGCATGGTTTGCGGATGCGGTTATTAGTCCGTTTGTCGAGTTTTTTAGCCGTAATGGTAAAACCGGATTATTGATTCTGTTATTAATTGCGGTTTATAAATTAAGCGATATTACTATGGGAGTGATGGCTAATCCGTTTTATCTGGACTTGGGATTCACTAAAAAAGAAATCGCCGAAGTCAGTAAAATATTCGGTTTTTTTATGACCATACTCGGAGCTTCTTTGGGCGGGGTGCTGGTTGTGCGATTCGGTATTTTGCGTCCATTGTTGCTTGGGGCTGTTATGGTGGCCGTTACCAACTTGTTATTTGCGATCCTGGCTGTAAGTGAACCTGATCTGATGTTGCTGGCGGGCGTTATCAGCGCTGATAATCTGAGTGGCGGTATTGCGACTTCTGTCTTTATTGCCTATTTGTCAAGTTTGACTAATAGCGCCTATACCGCTACTCAATATGCGTTATTTAGTTCTTTGATGACATTGCCGGCCAAGTTGTTAGGTGGGTTTTCCGGGCATATGGTAGAGAATTTCGGTTACCAGATGTTTTTTGTCTATGCCGCGGTGGTTGGGTTACCGGCAATTGTATTAGTTACCTGGTTAATTAAGATGCAGTCCAGTTTTAATACGGATAATCGTAATCCATAATGAGCGGGGCATGATCTGAAAAGCGTTCGTCCTTATAGATGGACGCAGATTGAATTTTGTCTTTGAGGTTGGCGCTTACAACCTGATAGTCAATGCGCCAGCCGACATTTTTGGCCCAGGCCTGGCCTCTGTTTGACCACCAGGTGTATTGATCGGCTTTTTGATTGATGATTCTGAATGCATCAAGCCATGTGTTTCCGGCAAATAGTTGATCCATCCAGGCGCGTTCTTCGGGCAAAAAGCCGGAATTTTTCTGGTTGCCTTTCCAGTTTTTTAAATCAATTTTCTTGTGGGCGATATTCCAGTCTCCACAAATAATATAGTCACGATCGTTTTTGCTGATTTCCTGTAAATAGGGCATAAAGCGATCCAGAAATTTGAATTTAATGGCTTGTCGTTCTTCACTGGATGAGCCTGATGGCAGATAAAGTGAGATAACGCTTAGTTTTCCAAACTGTGTTTCGATGAAACGTCCTTCACTGTCAACATCTATCCAGCCGATTCCTTTATTTATCGCTGTAGGTTTCTTTTTGCAGTAGATGGCGACTCCGCTGTAGCCTTTCTTTTCAGCTTGATGATAGAAACAATGGTACTCTTGTGGCCAGAAAACTTCGGATTGTAGCTGTTCTGTCTGGGCTTTGGTTTCTTGTATGCATACGACATCGGCATTTTGTTTTTGCAGCCAGGGGTAAAAGCCCTTTCGTTCGGCGGCTCTGATGCCGTTTGCATTTAACGAGATAATGCGCATGAAATAGATGGTTGCGGTTTGTTTAAGGAAGTCGTATTATACTTAGTTCTCTATTAAGTATGTAGCCCGTTTTGGGTAATGTGAGTGATATGAAACCAGAAATTCATCCTGAATATAAACAAATTACTGTAACCTGTGGCTGTGGCAACACATTCGAGACCGGTTCAGTTTTAGCTGAAGACCTGCATGTGGAGGTCTGTTCTTCCTGTCATCCTTTCTATACAGGTAAACAAAGAGTAGTTGATACTGCCGGCCGTGTTGATAAATTCCGTAAAAGATTCGGAAAATAAACTTGTTGTTAGTGCAACACGTCTTCAATCTACTGTAGTGATTAGAGGGTTCTGAATATGTCGCAAGATAAGGTATCAATTGTTCTTGATTCGCCTGACCGGAAAGCGGAGTTTTCTTTGTTAAACGGAACACAAGGAATACCGGCAATTGACATTGGAACTCTATATAAGCAGCTGGGAGTTTTTACATACGATCCTGGTTTTATGTCTACGGCCAGTTGTAAAAGTGCTATCACCTATATAGATGGTGAAAAAGGTATATTGCTTTATCGCGGATACCCCATTGAAGATTTGGCAAAACAAAGCTCATTTCTTGAGGTCGCTTATTTATTAATGAATGGTGAGCTGCCTACGGAGGGCGAGTTGTTGGCGTTTACTGATGAAATCAATCATCATTCCATGTTGCATGAAGCGTTGCGAAGTTTTTTTGATGGTTTTCATTACGATGCTCATCCTATGGCCATGATGGTGGGC
Organism: uncultured Methylomarinum sp.; assembly: GCA_964474415.1. Lineage (GTDB taxonomy): Bacteria > Pseudomonadota > Gammaproteobacteria > Methylococcales > Methylomonadaceae > Methylomarinum. The sequence continues at coordinate 24,761 of CAYYSO010000012.1, forward strand.
GTAATGGGGTCGTTGTCAGCTTTTTATCACAGCGAGCTGAATATGGAGGACCCAGAGCATCGCCGTATTTCTGCTATGCGAATGCTGGCAAAAGTACCTACTATTGCTGCGGCCTGTTACCGGCATTCTGTTGGTTGGCCTTTTGTCTATCCACGAGTGGATTTGGGCTATTGTGAGAATTTCATGAACATGATGTTTTCGTTGCCTTCGCAGAAATTTGTTGGTATTGATCATTATATTGATCCAATAGCCATTAAGGCTTTGAACATTCTGTTGATTTTACATGCCGATCACGAACAGAATGCCAGTACTTCAACGGTTCGCCTGGCAAGCAGTACCGGGGCTAATCCATATGCGTGTGTGGCGGCAGGAATTTCTGCTTTATGGGGGCCGGCACATGGCGGTGCTAATGAGGCAGTGCTGAGTATGTTGGCAGAAATTGGCAGTGCTGACAGAATTCCGGAGTATATCGCTAAAGCAAAGGATAAAGACGATCCTTTCAGGTTGATGGGATTTGGTCATAGGGTATATAAAAACTTTGATCCCAGAGCGACTATTGTACGCGCGACATGTCATGAGGTTTTACAAAAATATTCCAGTGATGATCCTCTTTTTGAATTAGCCGTTGCTTTGGAAGAGCACGCTTTGAAAGACGAATATTTTATAGAGAAAAAACTCTACCCGAATGTCGATTTTTATTCAGGTGTTATCTATAAGGCGCTGAAAATTCCCGAGGAAATGTTTACCGTGATGTTTGTGATTGCCCGTACAGCCGGGTGGGTGTCGCACTGGCTGGAGATGATGGCTGAGCCGACTCATCGAATTGGACGCCCTAGACAAATATATACCGGTTATGATCAAAGGGATTATGTGCCCAAGGAAAGTCGTTAACGGCGCTAATAAGTAATAAATTCGGCAGCAGCAGGCGCATGTCGACTATGCGCCTGCTGCTATGCCTTGAGGATAAACAAAAGTTCTGCATCAAACTCTCGGATATTATCGAATCCTCACGTCTTAAAGGTCGTGTTTTTTTGCCTTGTTTTTCAGAATAAACTGTTTTCCAGTGATTCTTTATCTTGATCAGTAGTTGCCTGTAGAGGTGAATATTGTCTCGGGATATTTTCATGCCTAAAATATTCCCATTTTCCAGGTTGACTTCCTGGAGGGGATAGTAGTCCTGTTTTGGGGTTGATGTAGGCACTGCTGATTCCAACAGGCTTTTGTAGTGGTTTTTCTTCCTTATCTTTAAGCGCTGTTTTCATAAATTCTATCCATATGGGAAGCGCTGCTTTTCCTCCGGTTTCTCCACGGCCTAAAGGTTTGGAATCATCAAAGCCAAGCCAGGCTGTGGCAACAATATCGGGAGTGAAACCGTTAAACCAGGCGTCTCTTTGTTCGTTGGTTGTACCCGTTTTTCCTGCCAGGTCAGTACGGTTTAGTACTTTGGCGCGAGTTGCAGTCCCTCGTTGCACTACATCCCTTAACAAGCTGTTCATCAGAAAACTAATGCGTGCAGAGATAATGCGTGGAGCATATCCCGTCTGGTTGCTATGATCTTCATCGCATTCAGGGCAGGCAATGTCGGGGGAAGCCTGAAATATAATCTCACCTTCATTGTTTTCAATCCGATCAATAAAATAGGGGGTAATCAGGAAGCCACCATTAGCAAAGGTGGCGTAAACTCTGGCCATTTGCAGAGGTGTTGCGTATCCGCTTCCCAGCGCCAGGGAAAGGCTATTTGGTATTTGATCTTTGCTGAAGCCGAATCGCAACGCAGTTTTAGTGACTGCAGGAATGCCTAATTCTCTCAGTAATCTGATGGATATGAGGTTTCTGGATTTACGTAAGGCTGTTCTTAGCGAAGTGGGACCGAAAAATTTGTGGCTATAATTTTCCGGTCTCCAGTTGCTTTCCTGTGTTGGATCTTCTACAACCACGGGAGCGTCATTAATAATGCTTGCGGCTGTAAAACCTTTCTCAAGTGCTGTTGTATAGATGATGGGTTTGAAACCGGAACCGGGTTGTCGCTTTGATTGGGTGATGTGGTTGAATTTATTATAGAAAAAATCAAATCCTCCCGATAAAGCCAGAATGGCGCCATTTTTGGGGTCCAAGGCAACAAATGCCGCTTCCGCGTCGGGTATTTGCGTTAAGCCCCAGCTTTTGTCAGGCAATTGTCTGACTCTAATTATGTCGTTAACAGTAAAGATATCTGCTGTTGATTTGAGTTTAGGTCCTAAATAGGATTGAGACTTAAATGCTCTAGCCCATTCGATATTTTTCCATGGTAATTCAATGACAGAATTATCGCTCAGAATCGCCAGCGCTGATTTTTCTGACAGTTCTATTATTTGGGCCTGCTGTGTGTCTCCGACTGGTTTGGCGGGAAAGGCTTCACTTTTGCTGTTGTTTTTGTGTGGCAGCGCGCGATAGCCGTGACGCTGGTCATATTCATGCAGAGCATATTGAAGTGCTTGGTCAGCGGCCGTTTGCATCTGTTTGCTAATGGTCGTGTGTATTGTAAGTCCTAGTGTATAAGCTTTATCACCGTATTGTGAATAAATCTTTTGGCGTACCATTTCGGCAATAAAAGGAGCTGAAAGCTCAGTAGTTTTTGAGTTTAATGTTGCAGAGACAGGCTGTTTCGTAGCGTTATCAAAATCTGCTTGACTGATATATTTCAGTTCAAGCATACGGCGTAAAACATAGTTTCGTCTTACCAGCGCTCTTTTCGGATTGGTGACAGGATTGTAACTAGAAGGTGCTTTAGGTAAACCGGCAATCATTGCCATTTGGGCCAGATTTAATTCCTTTAAAGATTTCCCGTAATAGGTCTGAGCGGCTGCTGAGATGCCATATGAGCGATGACCCAGATAAATTTTATTTAAATAGAGTTGCAGAATCTTGTCTTTAGAATATTCTTGCTCAATTTTTAAAGCCAGAATAATTTCTTTGATTTTACGTATATAGGTTTTTTCGCGACCCAATAAAAAGTTTCGGGTGACTTGCATAGTGATAGTGCTGCCACCCTGTTTTTTTTTGCCCGTTAATGCTAATTGGATGGCGGCCCGAAGCAGACCTTTATAGTCCACGCCAGGATGAGAATAAAAACGATCATCTTCAGCGGCAATAAAGGCATTCAACTGTTGTTGGGGGACTTCTTCAATATTGACCGGAATACGTTTTTTTTCGCCGAATCGAGCAATTAACAGATGTTCTTTACTGTAAATACTTAAAGGTATCTGGTACTGGACGTGCTGAAGCTGTTTTACATCCGGGAGTTCTTTATTCAGTTGAGTAAGAAAAAAGTAGCCGACAATGGCGAGGCAAACTGAAAAAAATGCAAATGTGACTGCAAGCCACTTGATTATTGTTCGTAGAAACGTCCGGTGCACAGTATTCCAGTATCAGATTATTAAAAAAATGAAAGTCAAAATAACCGCTTTTGGCGTTTACGACAATAGATATTTTAAATAATTAGAGTTTTAATCTGTGAAAAAATAAAAAGGCTACTATACTTTGCCCGTAAACAAGCATTAAGTATACATGTCGTGCTTCGAAGTTCGGTACTGAGTCATGCAGAGGGCGTCGGAAATTTTATGAGTGGAGGCATTTGCAATGCTATCCGTGTTACCGAAACCTTTGCCAAATATCTCGGCATCAAATTTATAGGTGCTAAATTTTGATGTATACAGGGTGTATTTACATCAGTTTTTTCGTAAATACCCAGTATGTTTGCGGTTTGGGGAGGGAATATGCAGCCACTTCCTTGGGTCGGGTTAGTTATCGCCATTTACGGACGAATATTCGCTTAACGTGAAAAGCAACAGAGAATTTAGAACATTTATGTCACACAGTCATAGTAGGATTTGTTCATGAGTTGGTTGAGAAGAAATCAGTCCGCTGTTCTGGGGATTGATATTAGTACGGCAGCGGTAAAGTTATTGGAGTTGAGTAAAACAGGAGTCAGATATCGAGTCGAAAGTTACGCTGTTGCTCCATTACCGCAAGATGCGGTTGTCGATAAAAATATTACTAATATAGAAGTCATAGGCGAGGCTGTTAAAGCAGCAGTCAAACAGTCCGGTTCTCGAATCAAGCAGGCTTGTGTGGCAGTAGCGGGATCTTCGGTTATGACGAAAATTATTCCAATGCCTGCGACATTGACTGAAGATGAGATGGCGGATCAGATCATGGTTGAAGCCGATCAGTATATCCCTTATTCATTAGATGAAGTGAATCTGGATTTTGAAGTTCAAGGACCATCTGAAAATAATCCTGAAATGGTTGATGTTTTGTTGGCAGCTTCAAGGCGGGAAAATATTGACGACAGAGTAGAGGCTTTATCAATCGCAGGTCTGAAAACGGTTATTGTTGATGTTGAGGCGTTTGCCATGGAAAATGCATTTACCTTATTGACTGACCAATTGCCTGAGTCAGTTGAAAATCAAACAGTAGCCATTGCTGATATTGGGGCTACGATGACTACCTTGAATGTTTTACATAACGGCAAGACCGTTTATACGCGTGAACAGGGATTTGGCGGAAAACAGTTAACGGAAGAAGTTCAGCGTCGTTACGGACTCTCATATGAAGAGGCCGGATTGGCAAAAAAGCATGGAGGGCTTCCAGATAATTATGCGGCGGATGTATTGGAGCCATTCAAAAAAGCGATGGTACAGCAAATAGCCAGGTCGTTACAGTTTTTTGTTTCTTCCAGTGCCAACAGAGGAGTGGACAGTATTGTTCTCGCGGGAGGTTGTTCTTCCATACCGGGCCTGGAGAAGCTTGTAGAGCAAGAGTTGGGCGTTCAATCTTATGTGGCCAATCCTTTTATCAATATGGCTCTTTCCAACAAAGTAAAGCCGCAAAGTTTGAGTAATGACACTCCAGCCATGATGATTGCCTGCGGTTTGGCGTTAAGGAGTTTTGATTAATGGCTAAAATTAATTTACTGCCTTGGCGTGAGGAACTGCGTAGACAACAACAACAGGATTTTATTATTGGAATTGGCATTGGAATAGCCATAACCTGCATTTTGTTGTTTGGAGTTTATTTATATATAGATGGCTTAAAAGAATATCAGCAAAGAAGGAATCGGATGCTAAAAGATGAGATTTCAATAGTTGATAGAAAGATCAAGGAAATCAAAGATATTGAAAAAAAGAAAAATAAGTTATTAACAAAAATTGAATTGATTCAGCAATTGCAGGAGAGTCGTCCTGAAATTGTACATTTGTTTTATGAACTGGCAAAAATCACCCCGGATGGCGTTTTTTTGACCAAATTATCGCAATCAGGGAAGACATTGTCGTTTAGTGGTAAAGCTCAGTCGAATGCCCGGGTTTCAGCTTATATGCGTGCAATTGATAAGTCTCCCTGGCTTCATTCCCCTAAGCTTAAAGT
>CAYYSO010000013.1:0-27932 GCA_964474415.1 uncultured Methylomarinum sp.
CTCATAATCGGCAGGTCCCCAGTTCGAGTCTGGGAGGGCCCACCATATTTTAAAAAGGCCGCAATAGCGGCCTTTTACATATCTATAAGGTGATGAGGTGCGAATTTAATAAATCACCTTCCTAAGGTCTAATCATGAGGAAATCACTGTGAGTAATAATTTTATTTTTACATCAGAATCAGTATCGGAAGGTCATCCGGATAAAGTTGCAGACCAGATATCTGATGCGGTAGTGGATGCACTGTTGGCGCAGGATCCGAAATCCAGAGTGGCCTGTGAGACGATGGTTAAAACGGGTATGGTGGTGTTGGCTGGTGAAGTTACCACGGAAGCTTGGGTTGACACAGAAGAGTTGGTCAGGGAAGTCGTCTGTAAAATTGGTTATAACGATGGCGAGATTGGTTTTGATGGCAAAACCTGTGCAGTTCTCAATGCTATTGGTAAGCAATCTCCGGACATCGCCATGGGTGTGGATGATGCGGAAGATCATGAGCAGGGCGCTGGCGATCAGGGCTTGATGTTTGGGTATGCCAGTAATGAAACGGACGTATTAATGCCGGCGCCGATTACTTACTCGCACAGACTGGTAGAGCGTCAGGCAGTAATTCGTAAAAACGGTACTTTGCCCTGGTTGCGCCCGGATGCGAAAAGCCAGATAACTTTTCGTTATGAAGATAATAAACCGGTAGCGATTGATGCTGTCGTATTATCGACTCAGCACTCACCGGAAATAGGCGGTAAATTACTGGAGGAAGCGGTGATGGATGAAATCATTCTGCCAACCTTGCCTAAAGAGTGGCTGCATGCCGATACCCAGTATTTTATCAACCCGACAGGGCAATTTATTATTGGTGGTCCGGTAGGTGACTGTGGTTTGACTGGGCGTAAAATTATAGTTGATACCTATGGGGGGATGGCCAGACATGGCGGCGGCGCTTTTTCAGGTAAAGATCCATCCAAAGTGGATAGATCAGCGGCTTATATGGCTCGATATGTGGCAAAAAATATTGTGGCAGCCGGGTTGGCCGAACGCTGTGAAATTCAGGTTTCTTACGCTATTGGTGTGGCAGAGCCAACTTCTATCAGTGTTGAAACATTTGGCACTGGAAAAATCGGTGAAGACAAACTGGTGGCGATTATCCGGGAACATTTTGATCTAAGACCTAAAGGTCTGATCGCTCAATTGGATTTGTTGAAACCCATTTATCAGGCAACTGCTGCCTATGGGCATTTTGGTCGTACCGAAGCATCATTCAGTTGGGAGAAAACCGACAAAGTGGATGCTTTAAAAGATTCGGCTGGTATTTAATATAAACAGGATAGAGTTATGAATGCACAAGATTACAAAGTGGCAGATATTTCGCTGGCTGAATGGGGGCGTAAAGAAATCAGAATAGCTGAGACGGAAATGCCGGGATTGATGGCGTTACGGGAAGAATATGGTGTCCAGCAACCGTTGACAGGTGCACGTATTGCCGGTTGTCTGCATATGACTATTCAGACTGCGGTATTGATAGAGACTTTGACAACATTAGGCGCTGAAGTCAGATGGTCTTCCTGTAATATTTTTTCCACTCAGGATCATGCCGCTGCGGCAATGGCTGAAACAGGAATTCCTGTATTTGCCTGGAAAGGCGAAACTGAAGAAGAAGCTGAATGGTGTATCGAGCAGACTATTGTCGGTCCTGATGGCTGGCGCCCGAACATGATTCTGGATGATGGCGGTGATTTGACCCTCATGATGCATGAAAAATTTCCTGAATTGATGGCGGATGTCAAAGGTCTTTCTGAAGAGACAACAACAGGGGTGCTGCGGCTGTATGAAATGGTCAATAAGGGTACTTTGAAAGTGCCTGCCTTCAATGTTAATGATTCGGTTACCAAGTCAAAATTCGATAATCTCTACGGTTGTCGTGAATCATTGGTCGATGGTATCAAACGGGCGACTGATGTGATGGTTGCCGGAAAAATCGCTATCGTATGTGGGTACGGTGATGTCGGTAAAGGTTGCGCGCAATCACTGCGCGGACTGGGGGCAACGGTGTGGATAACGGAAATTGACCCTATTTGCGCATTACAGGCATCCATGGAAGGCTATCGTGTAGTCACTATGGAAGAGGCTGCTCCGGTTGCCAATATTTTTGTTACTGCGACTGGTAATTGCAATGTGATTACCCATGAACATATGGCGGTAATGAGAGACCAGGCCATTGTTTGTAATATTGGCCATTTTGATTCGGAAATCGAGATTGCCTCATTGCGGCAATACACTTGGGAAAATATTAAACCTCAGGTTGATCATGTCATTTTTCCTGATGGAAAAAGACTGATAGTGCTGGCGGAAGGGCGTCTGGTTAATCTGGGTTGTGCAACGGGACATCCAAGTTTTGTCATGTCCAATTCATTCTGTAATCAGGTATTGGCACAAATCGAATTATGGCAAAACTCAGCCAATTATGACAAGCAGGTTTATATATTGCCCAAAAAACTGGATGAGAAAGTCGCCAGATCACATTTGTTGCAACTTGGCGTTAAACTGACGGAATTGACTCAGACGCAGGCGGATTATATTAATGTTCCTGTGGAAGGGCCTTATAAGCCGGATCATTATCGCTATTAATGATATAGCGAGGTTAGCTGATTAACGAAAAGGAGCTTTAAGCTCCTTTTTTATTATCTATAGCGATAACTTCAGTAAAATTTCTTATGCGAGTTTCCAGATTATATGTGGCCAAAGAGTTGGCTGTCGGTAAACAAATTGTACTGCCGGATGAATCTGCACATTATGTGCGTTCGGTTTTACGGTTAAAAAAAGATCAGGATATTACGTTGTTCAATGGCCGGGGGGGGGAATATCTGTGCCGTTTTGCAGAGGTTAGTAGAAAAACAGTGAGAATCAATATCCTGGAAAATATTGAACGGAGTGTTGAGTCAGTATTGACAATTATCTTGGGATTGGGAGTTTCCCGCGGTGATCGAATGGACTGGGCGGTGCAGAAGGCTGTTGAACTGGGTGTTGGCCAGATCACTCCATTATTAACTGATCGCTGTGTGATTAAACTCAAGGAAGACAAGAAACAGCAGCGATTGCAACATTGGCGAAATATCAGTCAACACGCTGCGGAGCAGTCAGGTAGAACCTTGGTGCCAAAAGTGGCGAAAATTGAGATGCTGGCAGATTGGGTAACGGTACAGCAAGGGGTTAAAGTATTTCTTGATCCTTATGCGGAGCAATCATTGGCTGATTTGCACCCGGACTGTGGACAAGTGACCTTGTTATCCGGGCCGGAAGGCGGTTTTACGGAACAGGAGAGAGGTATGGCAAAAAAAGCCGGTTTTATTCCGGTGCGGTTGGGACAGAGAATATTGCGGACTGAAACAGCTGTACTGGCGTCATTATCTGCTGTACAGATGTTATGGGGAGATTTTAGCTGATGAGATTACTGGTTTATTCCTTGATACCTTTGTTGATATTGGTTGTACTGGTTTTAGTTTCCTGTGTTTTGGGTTATTTTATCTTGCTGGCAATTGGTGATGTCGTCGAATTGCGTAGGGTTATCAGTAAAAGTACACAAGTGTTACTGGTTTTGAGTATTTTTCCGCTCAGTTACTGGTTAAAAATGTCATGGTCCGAATTAGGGTTTGCCCCAAGACAACAATTTATTAGACAAATGGGGCAAGGTATCTTATTGGGACTTTTAACATTGTTGCCTGTCTTGTTTTTATTGTATGGACTGGATGTTCATATTATTGATGAAAGCAGAGATTGGACGTTTACCAAAGCCATCAAAAAAATAACTATTTCATTACTATTGGCATTATTGATTTCCTTTGTGGAAGAACCCTTGTTCCGCGGTATTCTGCTGGCTACGTTCAGACGCAAAATGGCAGTTGCAGCAGCGATTATTTTGAGCTCATTCTATTATGCAGCGCTGCATTTTTTAAAAAGCAAAACCGATATACCCTATGAGCAGATCAATATCACCAGCGGTTTTCAGTTAATGACAGAAGCATTTGCTAACTGGGTTAATCCGGAAATTATTTCCGCTTTACTGTCATTATGGGTCGTCGGGATTTTTTTAGCCATTATAAGAACAGAGTTCAGTAATAGTTTGGGGATTTGTATTGGTTGTCATGCCAGTTGGGTTTGGCAGATAAAAGTCAGCAAGGACTTCTTGGATACCAATCAAAACTCAGATTATCTTTATTTGGTCAGCAGCTATGATGGTGTTGTGGGGCCATTAGTCACACTTTGGCTGATGGTGCCGATTACAGTATATTTTGGATGGAAGAAATACTGCCGATAAAACAACCGAAAGGAGGCTGAGAAAGATCAGCCTCTAGTTGATATAAATTATTGAGAAGTTACAATTCAGTCGCGGAAGTTATTGAATTGTAATGGTTGCTCAAAATCTTCTTCTTTCAATATTTGAATGACTTGCTGTAAATCGTCTCTTTTTTTACCGGTTACTCGAACTTTATCACCCTGAATCGCTGCCTGTACCTTCATTTTTTTGTCTTTAATCAATTTGACAATTTTTTTGGATAGACTGGTGTCCAACCCTTGTTTTAAGGTAATGATTTGCTGGGCGGTTTTTCCGCTAGTTTGCAGATTACCGTTTTCCATACAGCCGATGTCTATACCTCTCTTAGTCATTTTTGAGTAAAGTATAGGCAACATTTGTTGCAACTGAAAGGTGGACTCGGCTTTCATGGTAATGCTGTCTTCGTTTTGTTCAAACTCGGCATCCGAGCCTTTAAAATCAAAACGGTTGGCAACCTCTCGGTTGGCCTGGTCAACGGCGTTGGTGACTTCGTGGCTGTCAAATTCGGAAACTATATCAAATGATGGCATTCTTAAAGGGTTATGTTTTTAGATAAAAAAGGGTAACTATTCAGTGTATTTAAGAGCATAGAGTGCTAAATTGAAGCATGCTATGCTGGGATACACGATGTCAGCTTATACTTATACTGTCGAAATTTTAAAAAATAAGCGCCTAAGATGCTTAAAAATTCCGACAAATAATTGTAAAGAAATTAACTATAATTTTGTTATGGCTGATTTTCAATGCATTTTTTCAGAAATTCAAATGAATAAAATACAACTTGTGATTTTTTCCATTTTACTCATGATCTTACTTGGTGCTTGTTCTTCAGGCGGAGATGTTAAGGGCCATGATTTTAAAATGTCGTCGGTGATTAAAAATGATATTGACCTGGTTTCGGAAACGCATCAGCAAGTAGTATTGGTATCGTTAAAGGAGTTGGCAGTCAAGCTGTATAAACGTAATCCTGCGGAATGGAAAAAAGAAGATTATGGATCATTGCAGGCTGCAATTGATTCACTATCGGCAGATCCTTTTCCAGTTGTTGAGGGAAAAAGTAGTGTTGAGTGTATTCGTTTAGCTTTTGATGAAGGATTTCAGGGAGATAGGGTTCGAGCATTTATCGTTGGCCTGGAAACCATGATTTTAAATTCCTACAATGGTCGTCGTGCATTTTATTTGCATAATCTGTTGGAAGCACAAAAACTTTATGATAGCGCCCGTAATATTGAGTTGGCCTCCTGGCTGCTTCGTACCAAAAGAGATCACAATAATACGTTGTTTTTATTAAGTTCAGGCGGTACTGAAGAAATCAATCTGAGTTTTGAACGCTTATTCGGCAAAATGATCAATGCTCAGGATATGTTGGCGCAGATTATGGCTGACAGAACACATCGGCAGATCAAAAATGTCATTCAGGCAGTGGCGACAGCATTTATTCCGATTTAGTTTGCTGTTGAATTATAAAACGGCTAATGGCATCAATTCGTAAGCGTCTAATCGCTTCGCCGATTTGCGCTCCTTTCAGATCACTGCTCAAAATTTCAGTAGTATCGACATTCGCTGCTGCATCTGCGGTGCCTGCTAAATAGTCTGCTTGAGGATAGGGTCTTTGTTCAAATCCAGTGCGTCCTTTCATATCAGCTTCACAAGCTAGCAGAAAATCCTGCAGAGAATGTTTGGGTTTGGGATTGAAAGCGCTCAGTGTTTGCAGCATATCAGCTATTGTCGTGGCGCGTAATTCATAAACCCGGTGACAATGAGTGTGATAACGCATGACCTGCTGACAAAGTGATTTGAAGTGTTTAGGGACGCGTAAGCGGTTGCAGAATTGTTCAAGCGCCGACAAGCCCATTTGTTCGTGTCCATGATGACTGGGCCACTTTTCAGGAGGGGTGAGCGCTTTGCCCAGGTCATGTAATAATGCGGCCAGTCTGACTTCGGCTTTGTCTGATAGCAGGGTGGCTTGTTCCAGAACCATTAAACTGTGTATGCCAGTATCGATTTCCGGGTGATATTTTTCCGGTTGAGGAATACCGAATAGACGATCAATTTCCGGGAAAATCGTAGCCAGGGCTTTGCATTCTTTAAGGGTGTAAAAAAAAGCGGCAGGTGTTTTTTCCTGCAGGGCTTTGTGCAACTCTGCCCAGACCCGTTCGGCGACCAAATATTCGGTTTCACCATTACTAACCATTTGTTCCATTAATTTACGGGTTTCCGTAGCCAGTTTGAAACCCAGGTGAGCATAACGTGCAGCAAATCGTGCAACCCGTAGAATTCTGACCGGATCTTCGCTAAATGCCGGTGAGATATGGCGAAAAATACGTTGTTCAAGATCATTTCGACCGTGGTATGGGTCAATGACTGAGCCGTCTTCACTCATGGCTATGGCGTTAATAGTCAGGTCGCGGCGAATTAAATCCTCTTCCAGGGTCACTTCCGGGGATGCGTAGATAGCAAAGCCTTTATAGCCGGGTGCTGTTTTACGTTCTGTGCGAGCCAGAGCGTATTCATCATGCGTTTGTGGATGCAAAAATACCGGAAAATCCTTGCCTACTGGCTTGAAACCTTTAGCAATCATGGATTCCGGCGTTTCGCCAATGACTACCCAGTCTTTTTCTTTCACCGGATAATCTAACAAATGATCGCGGACTGCGCCGCCCACCAGATAGGTTTTCATGGGCTGAAGATATTTTGCGAGAGTCTGAATAAAGGCATAGTATAAATGACAGACAGTATTTGTCGGAAATTTTGCGTACTAGAGAAGAGATAATGACAGAAATCTTTTTAATGAGCCTGTTGCTTGGCGCTGTGGCTGGTGTATTGGCTGGATTATTCGGACTGGGCGGGGGTATAGTGATTGTGCCAGTTTTGGCATGGATGTTTGATTGGCAACATTTTGATCCCGAACTGGGTATGATTATGGCTGTGGCAACTTCGCTGGCGACAATCGTGCCGACAGCTATAGCCTCAGTTAAGGCTCATCATCAACTTGGGGCTGTTATCTGGTATAAATTTTTGCGTTTGTTTCCCGGTATTGTTTTTGGCGCAGTATTTGGCGCAATAGTTGCTGACAAAATCAGCGCAGGCAGTTTACGGTGGTTGTTTATTATTTATTTGCTTTATGTCGGCAGCAGTATGGCGTTGCAGTTAAAACCGGTATTTGCATTAAAAAAACAAGAAGGATGGCAGGATTATATTGCAAGCACGCTGATTGGTGGAATTTCCAGCTTGCTGGGAATCGGGGGTGGTACTCTGACAGTACCTTATTTGATAGGCCAGAAACTGGCAATGAAGAATGCCGTAGCGGTGTCAAGCGCCTGTGGGTTACCGATTGCTTTGACTGGAACATTTAGCTACGCTTTGCTTGGCTGGAACACCGCCGGTTTGCCTGATGGCAGTGTCGGCTATGTCTATGCACCTGCTTTTTTGGGAGTGGTTTCGTTAAGTGTTCTCACCGCTCCCTACGGGGCAAAGCTGGCTCATCAACTACCCGCGCAGAAGCTGAAGCGCTATTTTTCAATTATGTTGTTTATTTTGGCGGCTAAAATGATAATTTAAGGACCAGGAAAATAATGTGATATCTAGCTTTCAATGAAGATATATTTTAAATATCGGTTACTTGCTTTGTAATCTGCATTTCGATCACCATGAAGGACATGAAGAGCATAAAGACAAGAGATAATGAACGTGTAGAATAATCAGACGATTGGAGAAATATTAGTTCATAATGCAATGTTCTTTTTCCATGCAGGGCAACGTTGTTTTATAAACAACAGTATAAAAACGCATAAAAATTCTTCAAGTCCTTTATGGTAAAAGCAACTTGCCAGTGGATGATGACAAGTTACAGGCGATGCTGTGAATGCTTTATTTCCGCAAGTAGCTGATATTTATTATTTTATCTGGGGCGAATGCTGATTTCTACGCGACGGTTTTGGGCGCGGCCCATGGCGGAATTATTTGATGCAACAGGGTAACGCTCGCCAAACCCTCTGGCTTGAATCCGGCCATGATGAACCCTTGATCTGACCAAATAACTGGCTACACTATTGGCGCGGCGTTCAGATAATTCCTGATTGTACATATCACTGCCAGTTGAATCGGTGTACCCGGATATATTGATGCTGGTGTTATCAAATTCGTTTAATACAATAGCGACCGAATCTAAAACAGGATAAAAACCGGGATTGATATTTGCAGAGTCAGTGGCAAAAGTAATGTTGCCTGGCATGATTAGTTTCAGGTTGTCGCCCTGACGTTGGACTCTGACACCAGTGCCTTCCAGGCGTGCTCTTAACTGAGCCTCCTGACGGTCCATGTAATAACCGATACCGCTACCTAACGCTGCACCGGCTGCTGCGCCAATCAAAGCCCCTTTCCCATCGCCGCCAATCAGGGCGCCGCTGGCGGCACCGATAGCAGCTCCGGCTCCGGCACCTATGCCGGTATTAGAGACTTTTTGTTCGCCGGTATATGGGTCGATAGAGCAGCCTGCTATTAATGTTGTTGCAAACAGGATAGCTGTCATTTTTTTCATAGGAAATCTCCGCTGTTTGAGAATGAGGAAAGCTTAAACAATACAAGCTTAATAATAGATGAATAAAGAATCAATAAAAAGGAGGGTTTCTTGCAATATTGTATAAAATCCTCAGTCCTTAGGGGGAGAGCTCAAGAGATATCGCGAAGAATATTTGCAGCGTTTTCATCTTGCGTTAGTTACGACGTTGGTGGATGCGTTGCTTATCCACCCTGCGCCTACTGCGTGATAGACGCATTTTGTAGGGTGGATAAGCAACGCGCATCCACACGAAAGTGTATAGCTTAAATTCGGGGTTATTAACGTAAACTGAAAGTGCTGTAATTGTCCAATTGGGCAATTAAAAAGTCTGAATAGTATTTCCCGCCTGCGCCGTCTCATGCTTTCGTCCTTGAACCAGAGGTTCAAGTGGAAACTTAACCAGTAAATCAGGCTTCCCGTATAAAACAGGCGTGCTCACCAGTACTGGTATTGGCTTCCGGGGCAATATTAGGTTCAGGAAACACCCAGCACTGCTCGAACGCTGCAGGAAATACAGGGTATATATTTTAAACGATTTAGGAATTTTCTAAAACATTTTCTATTTTATGCCGCAGTTTGCTTAACTTGTAGGTTATGCTATTAGTTTGGCTGTTATTTCCGCCTTTAGCCTGGCGTAACTCATGCATCAGGTTTAAGGCAACCATCACCGCAATGCGATCAGGACTGTTTACTTTACCGGTATCGCGAATTTTACGCATTCGTTTGTCAAGATCACTAACTGAATCGAGTAATGCATCTTTTTCATCTTCGCTGCAGGCAATTTTATATTCTTTACCCAAAATAGCCACGGATACGGACTGTGATTGTTTGTTCATGAGCCATGTTCCATTGCTTTAAGGCGGGTAATCATTGCTTCAACACGAGTTCTTGCAATGGTGGTTTTTTCCAGAAGTTTGGCCTTTTCCTTAACCAAGGCTTCCTGCCTGGTTTTTAAGGAGCTATTTTCATCCTTTAGCAAATCATATTGCGCAATGAGAGCATCCAGTTTTTCTTCCAGTTCTTTTAATTCGGTTGATGAGTCGTATTCTGTATTGGACATGAATAATAGGGTTGCCGGCCAGGTTTGTGGAAAGCAATGGGTTATATTTTGTTATTATGTTAAGGAACGCGCACATTGTTGCAGGTAATTATCGGATGATGTATCCGCACCTATCATTATACAAGACTTGTTTAAGTTATTTTGTGCATGTTCAGCTGAGTAGAAATAGAAAAAATCATCCTTACTGAAGAACAATGTTAGCATAAACAGTATTTTTTTTTCGACAGTGAATAGTATTTTACAATTATGGCTTATCAAATAGTCAATACAATTTTTGAACAACAGAATGCAGGCCTTGGAGCGTCTGAAGCTCATGGTATAGCCGTAGGCATGTTGTGTGTGGATATTCGCTCCGAGGCGGCAAACTGGCTGAACGAATTGTTCGAGAACGAGATTTCGTTAACGACTGAAGATAAAACTATTTTGCTGGAACTGTTTGAGCAAACACGGAAATTACTGGATGCAGAAGACGAGCAATTTGCTTTTGATTTATTTTTGCCGAGTGAAGATGAAGATTTATCGGAACAAGTGGAAGCTTTGCGTTGCTGGTGTCAGGGATTTTTATTCGGAGTTGGTTATGCCCAGTCAACAGTTGACTGGCCGGATGAATGCAGTGAAATTATGCGGGATATTGTTGAATTTACTAAACTGGAATCGGACGTTTCCGGAGAGGAGGATGAAAATGCCTACATGGAAATTCATGAATATTTACGTTCCGCTGTGTTGATGCTCAGAGATATGTTAATGGGAAACAGTAATGAGTAGACTTTGCACTGAATTAGAATGAAACAAAGTGAATTTAAAAAACGGCGCCATGCGTTGATGCAACAGATTGGCAAAGGCAATATTGCCTTGATTGCCAGCGCATCAAGTAGAACCCGGAATCGGGATGTGGAATATCCGTTTCGCCAGGATAGTGATTTTTATTATTTGACCGGTTTCAACGAAGCTGAATCGTTGGCGGTGTTTATTCCCGGTCGAGAACAGGGTGAATATATTCTATTCTGCCGTGAATTTGATGAACAAAAAGCCTTATGGGAGGGTGCGCATGCCGGTCTGGATGGCGCTACACAACACTACGAGGCAGATGACTCATTTCCTATCGATGATCTGAATGATATTTTACCTGGGATGCTGGAGAACAAGAGTAAGGTTTTTTATCCTATGGGCAGGAACAGCGATCTGGATCACCAAATTCTGGAATGGATTAATAATATTCGTAAACAATCCCGTAATGGTGTTAATGCTCCGGGAGAACTGGTTTCCCTGGAACATATCGTGCACGAAATGCGATTGTTTAAAAGTGCGGCTGAAATGAGATTGATGCGCAGAGCGGCGCAGGTGTCGGCCAGAGCTCATGTAAGGGCTATGCAGAACTGTAAGCCGGGGATGTATGAATATCAAGTGGAAGCTGAAATTATTCATGAGTTCAATCAGGATGGTTTGCGTGCTGTGGCTTATCCATCCATTGTCGCCGGTGGTAAAAACGCCTGCGTGCTGCACTACATTAAAAATAAGGATAAACTTAAAAAAGGCGATTTATTGCTGATTGATGCCGGCGTCGAATGTGATCATTATGCGGCCGATATTACCCGGACATTTCCGGTGTCGGGGCAATTCAGCGAGCCGCAAAAACAACTTTATCAGTTGGTACTGGATGCACAAGCTGCGGCGATTGAACAGGTTCAACCCGGGTTACCGTGGAATAAAGCCCATGACGCTTCGGTGGAAGTTCTGACCAGAGGACTGGTAAATCTGGGGTTGCTGAAAGGCCGTGTATCCAAGTTAATCAAAGACGAGAAATACAAACGGTTTTATATGCACCGTATTGGCCATTGGCTGGGCATGGATGTGCATGATGTCGGGGATTACAAGTTAGATGAACAATGGCGATTACTGGAACCCGGCATGGTTTTGACAATTGAACCCGGTTTATATGTTCCGGCTGATTGTGACTCGGTTGACCCTAAATGGCGGGGTATCGGTATTCGTATAGAGGATGATGTGCTGGTTACCAGGGATGGACATGAGATTCTGACTGATGGCGTTCCTAAAGCGATAGATGATATTGAAAGCTTAATGCAGGTAAATCATGCAGTATGATTACGATATATTAATTGCAGGCGGTGGTTTGGCTGGAAATTGCTTAGGCCTGGCATTGAAAGAATCAGGCCTGAATGTGGCGATCATTGAAGCGCAAAGCCCTGAACAATTAAATACCTCACCTGCCGGAGATAGAGCTTTGGCTTTAGCGGCCGGGACTGTCAACATGTTGCAGGCCTTAGGTATTTGGCAAGGCATTGCACAGGTGGCTACAGCCATAAAAGATATTCATATTTCTGATAAAGGTCATTTTGGCAAAGCGCGTTTATCGGCCAGACAACTGGGAGTGGAGGCGCTGGGCTATGTTATTTATGCCAGGGATATTGAAAACCATGTTGCCAGACTGATTGAGCAGACCGGAATAACGCAAATTTGTCCAGCCAGAGTTGCAGGATTGATGTCCGGGCAGGATGCGGTGAATGTCAGTTTAAAAAAAGATGAAAAGTCATTAAATTTATCAGCAGCATTACTGGTGGGCGCCGATGGTGGTAACTCCACGGTACGGAAGCTGCTGGAGATTCCGCAACAGATCACTGAATATGGGCAGACAGCGCTGGTGACGACAGTCAAGGCCTCTATTTCTCATAAAAATACTGCCTTTGAACGTTTTACCAGCTCGGGGCCATTAGCACTGTTGCCGATGACAGGTAATCAGTTGTCAGTTGTCTGGACTCGACAGCATGAGGATGCAGAGAGTTTAATGACTGGAGGCGAAGCGGACTTTCTGTCGCAATTACAGGATTGTTTTGGTTATAAACTGGGTGAATTGACCCTGACAGCGCCGCGCAGGGCTTTTCCTTTAAGTCTGATACGAGCGCAAACCATGGTATCCGGTAGAACCGTGATTATAGGGAATGCTGCGCATCAATTGCATCCAGTGGCCGGGCAGGGTTTTAATCTGGGCCTGCGGGATGTCGTGCAACTGGCGGAAATGATACTCTCCCAACATGAAAAACAGCTGGATTTGGGGGCTAACGACTTATTACAACAATACGCACAGCTTAGACAGAAGGATCATGACAAAACCATCGCGTTCACCAATAATACCGTCAAAATATTTTCCAATGACTGGCTGGCGCTGGCAGCAGCCAGAAATAGTGGATTGACCTTGCTGGATCATCTGCCTTTTTTCAAAGAATTACTGGCACGCCACGCCATGGGCTTGGCAGAACGCATGCCCAGAGTCGGGAGTAAAAGATAATGATGCCCGAACGATTTGAAGTCATTATAGTAGGCGGTGGCATGGTTGGCGCCACAACAGCTTGTGCGCTGGGACATGGCGGTATCAAGGTCGGATTAATGGATATGCAGTGTCCGCCCAGACATTGGTCTGATAAGACAGTGGATTTTCGCGTATCGGCATTGACCCGCGCATCGCAGAATATACTGGAATGTGTCGGCGCTTGGCCTGGCATGGTTGAGAGAGGTATTTGCGCTTATAAAGAAATGCAGGTATGGGATGCCAAAGCTGATGGCGAGCTGCATTTTGATTGTGCCGATACGGAATATAACGAACTGGGACATATTGTAGAAAACAGAGTGACGGTTGCCGCCTTATGGAATGTGTTGGAATCCCTGCCTTCGGTTACCTGTATTACTCCAGCCAAAGTGGCCGATATACAGCTACTGGAAAGCGGAGGACGCATCGTGTTGTCTGATAGCCGCTCGATTGAGGCTGATCTGATTATCGCCGCGGATGGGCGTGAATCGTTTTTACGTCGAAAAGCAGGGATTGACATAACCGGTTGGCCTTATCATCAGGATGGTCTGGTGGCGACCATCACCACAGAAAAAGACCATCAAGCCACAGCCTGGCAACGTTTTTTGGATGAAGGGCCGCTGGCATTTTTGCCGCTATACACCGGGCAATGTTCTATCGTCTGGACCCTGAAGGCAGAAACAGCGAAGCAATATCTACAGTTAAGTGATCAAGAGTTTTTAACTAAACTGGAACAAGCTTCAGGCGGTATATTGGGAAAAATGCTGGCAACCGGTTCCAGGGCCTCTTTTCCGCTTAAGTTTCAATATGCCAGGCAATATACCGATCAACATTTTGCGTTAATGGGAGATGCCGCTCATGCCATGCATCCTTTGGCAGGGCAAGGTGCCAATGCCGGCTTGCTGGATGCTGCCGCTTTGGCGGAACTGATTATCAAAACCAAAAAAAGCGGCAGGCCGTTGACCAGTCAAAAATATTTGCGTCAGTATGAGCGTTGGCGGAAAGGCGATAATTTATTGATGATGTCCAGCATGGATGCGCTTAATAAAATCTTCACTGTCACCACCTTACCAGTTGTATCCTTGAGGTCGGCGGGTATGAACTGGATTAATCATAGCGATTTTGTAAAAGATTATTTTAATCGACATGCCATGGGGCTGAGAGATGATTTGCCTGAGTTAGCCAGAAGCCAGCCTTGCTGGAGATGAGGTTTACCGTATAGAGGTGCTTCTGGTATAGTCCAATCATAGCGTTTACACTGTATAGTCTTTTTTTACCAATTAAATAATACTAATAAGGGGAGAGTGGGTATGGCTGAACTGTTTTTTATATTGACAACCGTTTTTGTAGCTTATGTTGTTTTTGTCGTAATGGATGATGAAAACAGAAAAAAGCAGGAAAACAAGCCGACAGTTAAGCCGGCTGTTGCAGAGGTAAAATCCGAAGCGGCTGCTAAGCCTCAGCCAGCGGTTAATAAGCCGATCCCAGCTAAAAAATCTCCCACAAAGGTTGTGGCGGACAGTTTAAAAAATCCCGAAACTGGCGAAGTTGTGAAGGTCCCTAATAATTATCGTTTTGCTAAGCGGTGGATAAAGGAAGCCTTGGTAGCCGAAGGGTTGCTGGAAAAGATTTATAAAAACAACGAGCTGGATGAAGAAGTGGCTGGAAAAATCAAGGTTGCGCTGGAACAGTTAAAAGCTTTAGAGAAATATCAGTAAGATTGGTTCTGTCGGATTAACCTTGTTTCCGCGCTCTGTGTTACTGCCTTAAGGAATGGAAGCGCGACTTTAGTCGCGCCCAATAGCAAAAAAACATTGTTAATAACAAGCCCCATCCGCGACTAAAAGTTAAGAAAAAGCTTAATTTACTTGCAGCGACGGAGACTATGAGAATCAAAAGCGTTTAACACACGTTAAAAAATGGTTACGGTATTTGACTTAAAATTAACCCAAATCTGATCTCCTAACATTAGATTTAAGTCTTTCAGGGCATTATGGGTTATCATTGCCTGAAATGTTTCTCCTGCATTGATTGTTATCCGGATATTTTTGTTTTCTTCGGCAATAGCGGTGATTTTCCCCTGAAACTGGTTGCGCATACTGGATATTAATGGTTGTTCGGAAAGCACAATTTCCTGGGGGTCAATAGAAACATGTTTTCCCTGATGGGGTGAGTCGGCCAGATAAATCTGAATTTTGCCGGTATTAAAGATTTGTTTTTCCAGATAGCCATGATAAACATTGATTAAAGGTGTATTGACAGGGCAGCCATTGACCAGAGAAATGATCTTAGAGGCTATCGATAGACCCTGTAAGCGCTTATGGGTGCTGAAAACTAGAGTGTTACCGTTTTCATGGCTGTAATCGCAAATAAATTGTTCCAATAATTGCTCACTGTCATAATCCAGGTAACTGAAGGGTTCATCCATTAGCAAGACCTGGGGATTTGTCAATATTGCTCTGGCCAGGGCGGTTTTTTGTAATTCACCGCCAGATAAGGTTTTAGCCTGCTGATGGCTCAGGTGTTCTATGTCGAGCATTTTTAGTGCTTGTTTGATATTTGTCTGGCGTTGATTTTTAGCTACTCCGCGAAATTTTAATGTCAGATTCAGGTTATCCTCAACGCTGCCTCTGAACATATAAGGTTTTTGCGGTAAAAAGGCAATGCGTTTACGTAATGCCATCATCTTTTTGGGGTTAACCGCTTGCCCGTAAAAAACGATTTCACCTTTTGTAGGCGGTTGCAGAAATGCCAGCACATTTAATAACGTACTTTTGCCACTGCCGTTGGGGCCAACCAGCGCCGTTATTTTATGAGGGTTTATTTGCAATCTTTTAATTGATAAGGCCGTCAGATTGCCATAATGGAATTGCAGATTGTTTAGCTGGTAGGCGGCTGGCATGCTGGCGTTTCGGTAATAGTTTTCAGAAAAGTATTGTAATTCATTATCTGCCTGGTTTGTTGTTTGTCTAATATAGTCAGGATCTGTTGCAGTTGTTCAGTTAATGACTTAAATACCAAAAAATAATATTCGCGGGTAACCGGTGAGAAATGTAGCTTTAAGCGATTGGCGGCGCTTTGGATACCCAGGCCGGCATCGGCTTGACGGCTGGCAATCATGCTGGCGACAGCCAGATGAGTGTGTTCTTCGTGATAATAACCGTTTAATTGTTCAGGGCTAAATTTTTGTTGTTTTAATAATCTGTCCAGTAGCAGACGGGTACCTGAATCGCCTTGTCGATTAACAAAAATCAATTGTTGATCAACGAGTTGCTGAAATGAATCCACAGGACGATCAGGGTGACTGATCAGTCCCTGTTGTCGTTGTTCCAATAATATAAAGTGGTCATTCTTTTGATCCAGATAGCGGTTATAAGTCTCCAATTGTTTCGGATTGTCTTCAGCAGCAATATGAAAACCGGCTGCATCGCATTTTCCTTCCGCATAAGCGGCAAGCGCCTGGCCACTGCCGTCAATATGTAATTCTATGGGAAGATGTTGCTGACGTAGTTGCTGTAGTTTTTCCGAATCGCTGGCGACAATTTTTAATGGTTGTATCCCTGATAAGACCGTTTGCAAGGAGGTAGTCGCTTTGTTGGTCGCTGTTGTTAAATTGTCATTAAAAAGCTGCTTGTTTTCCTGATCAATCTCTATCAGTTTTAACCCCAGTTCTGCTGTATGTGTTCCTCGTCCGCGTTGCATATCAACCAGAGTAGAACCCAGCAGGTTTTCCAGTTGCTTGAGAATATCCCAGGCTTTGCGGTAGGAATAACCGCAGCTATTGGCCGCAGCCCGTAGATTTCCTTGTTTTTCTATCTCGTTTAGCAAACGTATAGCCGTATCCAGATCGTAATAGTGGGTATTGACCATCAGGCCGGTTTTTAACGAGTAGTGTATTTTTATATTGGACATATATTGGGTGTGGGACTCTTCTTAGGATGTGCCTTTTTTAGGGGGTAATGCAATTTCATGTCCTTTGAGCATGGATATTGAATAACTGGTAATTTTATGCATATTTTATAGTAAGGTAAAAGGCTTTAGAATGCATTTTTCTTAAATTATATATTCTTAAATATGCAAAAAAAACTATATTTAGTCTTTTGGGGATTGGCGTTGTTTGTTTTTAGTGTTACCAGTAGCGCTGATCAGAATAAACCCTGGCGGCTGGATCAAGCTATTGCTTCCCCGGATTGGCTGGAAATGTCAATCAACCACAGGACGCGTTATGAAACCCTGGATGGGCAATATCGGGCAAAAACCAATGGATTACCCGGGAACGGGGGGGATCAGGCGCTGGTATTTCGGACTCTGGTACACGCCCGGGCGAATTTTAACCATTTTACTATTGGTGCGGAAATGCAGGATTCGCGTATTACCCTGGCTGATTCTGGCACTGCTACCAGTAGCAATCAGTTGACCACAACGATTGCCAATCCACTGGAATTATTGCAGGCCTATATCGAAGCGCCTATTAATAATATAGGCCTACAAGGTAGTCGGAGCTTATTGAGATTAGGGCGGATTACCATGAATGTCGGCAGTCGCAGGCTAGTGGCGAGGAACCGTTTTCGTAATGCCATAAATGCGTTTACCGGTCTGGATTGGCAATGGCAGTATGCAGACAAGACATTCAGGGCATTTTATACCCTGCCTATTGAACGCAGGGTTGCAGGCGGTATTCGCAACAATAATCCGCGCTTTGATTCAGAAGATACCAATGTCCGTTTCTGGGGCGTTTATTACAGCCAGGGTATATTTGGCAAAGCGGATAAGGGTGAAATCTATGTATTTGGACTGAATAAGGAAAAACAGAAAAAAACTGTTAAAAATCTTGAACTGTATACCTTTGGATTCCGCTTATGGCGCAAACCGGTCAGCGAACAGTTTGATTATCAGTTGGAATCCGTTTATCAACTGGGGCAATCCGGGTCCTCCAGTAATCCCGGCAAGCCCCTGGATCACTGGGCTTATTTTCAGCATGCGGAACTGGGTTACCGTTTTAATGCACCCTGGTCGCCCAGATTGGTTGTGCAATATGATTATGCCAGTGGCGATGGTAATCCCAATGACGGTCAGAATAATCGTTTTAATACTTTATTTGGTTCCCGTCGTTTTGATTTCGGGCCGACCAGTACTTATGGTGCGTTTGCACGCAGCAATCTGCAATCACCGGCATTGCGTTTGAAAATGAAGCCCAGTAAAGCCGTGAAATCCATGTTTGTCTTGCGTGGTTTTTGGCGCGCTTCAACAGCGGATAGCTGGACAACAGCCAGCATCAAGGGCAGTCAGGCGTATATCGGGACTCAGATCGAAGCGCGCTTACGCTGGGAGCCTTTGTCTAAAAACCTGCAGCTCGAAGGTGGGGTGGCGCATTTATTTGCCGGCGATCTGATGAATCAGGCGGGAAAAGGCGATACAACCTATGTGTATACCCAGGCAACAGTGAAATTTTAGGCTTACCGGAATTAACTTTATATTATCAGGAGAACATCAATGAACAATCTAATTAAATTCTTTACACTGCTGACTGCTTTACTGGCAAATGCACAAGTCAATGCTGAGCAGGTGCTACGCATGTCAACAACCACCAGTACCGAAAATTCGGGTTTGCTGGCCGTGCTGAACCCGGTGTTTGAACGACAGGATAATGTCCGTCTGGATGTCATTGCTGTTGGTACCGGTAAGGCATTGCGGCTGGGGGCGAATGGTGATGTCGATGTGGTATTTGTACATGCCCCCAAAGCGGAAATGAAATTCGTCGATGACGGCTTCGGGATTGACAGAACTGCGGTGATGCACAATGATTTTGTGCTGCTTGGTCCTAAAAACGATCCAGCGCAAATCAAAGGTTCTGTAACCGCTGCAGAAGCCATGCAGAAAATTAGCGCGGCTAAAGCGGAGTTTGTTTCCAGAGGGGATGATTCCGGCACTCACAAAAAAGAAAAGCAATTATGGCAACTCTCCGGCGTCAACCCTTCAGGTAATTGGTATGTGGCAGCAGGACAAGGAATGGGAGCGGTATTGCAGATGGCCGATGAAAAACAAGCCTACACCTTGAGCGATAGAGGAACGTTTATCGCCTATCAGGATAAGATTGATTTACAAGTCCTTTTTGAAGGCGATAAGGTTTTGTTTAATCCCTATCATATTATGGCGGTTAATCCGGAAAAATATCCGCATGTGAAATATAATCTGGCTAAAAAATATATTGATTTTGTCGTCAGTGAACAAGGACAGAAAATTATTGGAGCGTATAAGAAAGCCGGACAGCAACTGTTTTACCCGGATGCGATACATTAATCAGCTGTTAATTCAGATATGACCAGTTTACTGCGATGCTGATCAAGTAGGCATTCAAACAGGGAAGGGTCTTTTTGCTGGGTAATATCCCCCGTTTTTGGAAATATTTGATGACCAAGGCGGGAGAGCCAAAAGCGCAGAGATGCACGTCTCAAGAATATCGGTAACAGCTTTTTTTCCAAGGGTTCAATATTTCTGACAGACTGATAACCCAGTAAAAAACACTCTGTTTTCTGACAATTCACCGTTGCATTGTCAATGCACCAGTCGTTAATAGTAATAGCAATATCGAGCAGGAGATAGTCATGGCAACTATTGTAAAAATCCAGTATGCCGCTTATTTTTTCGTTGGCAAACAAGATATTGTCACGAAATAAATCAGCATGTATAACGCCTTTGGGTAATTTGACGTTGGCATATTGCTGTTGAAATGCCAGTTCAGCGCTTATTTTATTAATATCGGATTGTTTTAAATACGGTTTAAGCTTGAGAAATAGCGACCTACAGCCTTTCAGGTCTTTATTGTTGCATCGCTGAAAGTTGTATTGGCAGCCGTAAACATGCAACCTGGCCAATTGAAGGCCGACTTCATAACACTGGCTGAGCGACGGTATTTCAATAGACAAGCCAGACAGGTGATTAAAAAAGGCGGTTGTTTTGCCGTTGAAGGTATGGAGGGTATTGCTCCGGTTATTTGATTGTGGTCGAGGCACAGAAAGACCGCAGCTATGCAAATAATCAAGCAACGCAAAAACAGGCTTAAGTTCCGCTACTGTAAGTTCTTCGAAGAGGGTGAGAATAAAATATCCGCGACTGGTTTTAATCCGATAATTGGTATTTTCTATGCCGTTTTCAATACCATCAAAGCTGATTAGTTTTCCGAGCGGGTAATCTTTTAATAATTTCTCCAGCTGAGTGGAGCAGATGGACGTATAAACAGACACAACCCAGTTATTTCCATTCCAGCAGTTTCCACTGGTTAATCAGTGACTCTTTGTCCAGATCACTTTGTCTGACATCCATATTACCATCGCCATCAGTATCAATTAAGTAATAGGCAGGCCCTACAGCGGGCTTTATTCTTATCATATAAAGTTGTCCGTTTTTACGAAATTCCTGAATAGTCTTTTTTCCTTTACGAATAATGGTAATATCAGGTTCCAATACTTCACCATCCTGCACTGGCATGGGTAATTCAGGCGGTTCCGGAACCAGTGCCGGTTTCATACTTTGTTCGGCAATACCGATAGCCGGCAGGAGCAGCAAACTTATAATCAGGGTGCGGAGCATGGGAGATCTCTTCTGTGTCAGTTTAATGTGCATCATATTACAGATGTTGTCTTGATGCTTGATAAATGCGAGGAAAATGATGGATAAAATAAAATATGTTGGTTTTTCGGGGGCGACATTACTGTTAATCATCTTGATTTTCAATTCCTATACCACAGTGGATGCAGGCCACGATAAAGTAGCAACCTTGTTTGGTAAAGTACAACCTGATGCCTATCCAGAGGGGTTTCACATTGTTAATCCACTGTTGAATTTTGTCGATTTCGATTTACGTGAGCAGACTTATACCTGGGAAAAAGTACAGGTGCCTTCACAAGACAAACTGAAAACTTCAATGGATATATCGGTGACATTCCGACTGGATGGCGCCAGAACACCGATGATTTTACAGGAAACCGGAAGATTGAAGGATGTAGTGACCAAGCATATTACTCCCAAAGTCCGCTCTTTATTACGGGAGGCGGGAAAAACCGTCAATCAGTCACAGGATTTTTATCAGGACAGTGTGCAACAGCAATTGCAGAGTTATATGGAGGATGGTTTGCGTGAGTATCTGGAACCCAAAGGTGTTATTGTAATGGCTGTGCTGTTTCGGGATATTACCCTACCGCAAGTAGTGACCTCTGCAGTCATTCAAACCAAGGAAAGGCAGGAACAATTGGAACGGGAAAAGGCCCAGTTGAAAATTGTTGAACAACAGGCCCAACAACAGGTTAAGCAGGCCGAAGCCAGACAAATGGCGGCAGTAGCCGATGCTAACGCGAAAAGAACCCGTGCGGATGCGGAAGCTTACCGAATCACCAAAGAGGCAGAAGCGCAGGCGAAAGCAAATCAATTACTGGCAAAATCAGTCACGCCGGTATTGATCAGATATAATGCTATCCAAAAATGGAATGGCAAATATCCGCAAACATTGATGAGCGGTAAAACAGACGGATTGATTTTGAGTTTGCCCAGCGCCGGCAAATAACCTTTTGGGAGGATTCGGTAGTTTATTGGTCATTGTATAAGACAACTCGCAATAAACAATTCCCTCATACTTTGCTTGTCTTTTTGTCTCTTCGGTGTTGCCTACAGGGAGGTAGGTAAGGAGCGTGAGCAGGACGCGGAAGCTTTGTAATTTTGGTTACATAGCAGCTTATGTTTCTTTCGTTGCGCCTTGAAGACAAGCAAAAATCCAGCGTATTCGGGTATATTATCTATTGTGCGTTACCTAAAATGCATCAGAATATATTACAATTTGAATATAGAAACAAATTCCGTGATAGCTGCGGATTAACGAACTCCATACATTCATCCTAACACTCACTATAAAAATTAAAAAATGTTTGAAATTGAATACGAATTCCGGCGAGAAGACCTAGTCCATTTTAATGAAATGAGGCTGAAAAACGATGTGGAAATGCAAAAGAACATCCGCAAAAACCGATTGATAGTGCCGGGTATCATGTTGTTTATTGGTCTATTTTACTATGTTTATTATGTTGATATGGCAACCACCGCTTATATTACTATTCTGGCGTTTATATGGAGCATTGTCTCGCCGTATTTTTTAAAAATGGATATGCGCCGGCAAATCTTGAATAACTATACCGAAGAAGAGAAAAAGGCTATGTTTGGTGTTCATAAACTGACTATTGATCAAGATTATCTGCTGGAAACCTCACCCGGAGGAAAAAATAAAACACCGTGGTCAGATATGCTGAGAGTTGATTGCTTGAAAGACTACGTACATATTTTTACCGATATTGATGCTGCAATTGTGATTCCGGTGGAAACCGTCAAGTCAGGTGATCTTAAAAAGTTTGCCAAACAGGCAGAAAGCATGATTGAACGTTTATCATGAAAAGTTTAGATGTATCAAATTGTGAGATTTTTTAGCAAGGAGAATTTACGATGGGTCTGGCAAAAGAGGATATTGAATTAATTCAGCAAATGATTGACTCATCGTTTAAACGGCGGATACTCGCTGAGCCGGTATTGGTAAATGTTCGTTACGAGCTGGAGGACAGTGCGTGTTGAAGAAGAACTGATGCGTCAGCGCTAGTTGATGATGACTGGCTTTGAACAGAGGAAAAATGTTTTGAACAGGTTGATAAACGCTTCGAGCAGATGCATTTGGATATGACTCAGGGCTTTACGGAAATGAATCGTCGCCTGGATCGATTTATGTATTGGTCTTTGACGATGTTTATTTCATTAGCCGGTGTGATTAAGTTTTTTAAAATGGAATCGCAATCGTTGCCTACATGGATGTAGGTACTTAGCGTGAGCAGGAGCGGTAAGCTGTGCCTACATGGATGTAGGTACTTAGCGTGAGCAGGATGCGGAAGCTGTTTTTATTGTCTATCTTGCAATGATCAGGACAATACGCCGTCACGTTTCTGAATATAAGTACGACAGGCATCCACGCAATCGGGTTTGCTTTTGTAGGGCCCATTGATCATATCGACCGTATAAAACCACCAGCCCTGCTCATTCACATAATAACGATCCTGTGGTTTGAAAACCGGTTTTAAAGGTTTGCGGGGTTTTATTTTCATTTGTATATTCTAACTAATTGCATGTTGAATTTTAAAAACATATCTCTTCGCCGTGGAACCCGGATTCTGTTTTCGGATGCATCTTTTATCATCCATAAAGGTCAGAAAGTCGGTTTGACTGGCGCAAATGGTGTTGGTAAGTCCAGCCTGTTTGCTATGTTGCGCGATGAACTGCATGTCGATGAAGGCGAATTCAGCATGCCGCCTAATCTGGAAATTGCCCATGTCGCCCAGGAAACACCGGCACTGGAATGTTCGGCAATTGATTATGTAATTGACGGAGATCAGGAATTAAGACGCCTGCAGCAAGCGCTACAACAGGCTGAACAGGTCAATGACGGTATTAAACTGGCGGAACTGCATAGCGCGCTGGAACATGTTGACGGGTATACTGCTCAGGCCCGGGCTTCACGACTAATGAGCGGATTGGGGTTCTCTGCCGGACAGGAACAAACCCCGGTTAATGCTTTTTCCGGCGGTTGGCGGATGCGCTTGAACCTGGCTCAGGCGCTGATGTGTCGTTCCGATGTATTGCTGCTGGACGAACCAACTAACCACCTGGATCTGGATGCAGTGATCTGGTTGCAGGACTGGTTATGTAAATATCCCGGTACTTTGTTACTGATTTCCCATGACCGTGATTTTCTTGATGCGATAACCGACCACATCGTCCATATTGAACATAACAAAGTCGAGATATATTCCGGCAATTATTCGGCATTTGAGCGGATGCGTGCGGAAAAACTGTCACAACAACAATCGGCTTATGAACGTCAGCAGCGGGAAATTGCTCATATCCAGAGTTTTATTACCCGCTTTAAAGCTAAAGCGACCAAAGCTAAACAGGCGCAAAGCCGGGTTAAATCGCTTGCACGCATGGAGTTGATTGCCCTAGCGCATGTTGACTCACCGTTCAGTTTTACTTTTGCTAAACCGGAAAAACTGCCGAATCCATTATTAAAAATTGAACAGGCAGATATTGGCTATGGCAGCAAAATTATACTTCATAATGCTTCATTGTCTATCTCTCCAGGGGACAGGATAGGTTTATTAGGTCCCAATGGAGCCGGTAAATCCAGTCTGATCAAAGTACTGGCAGGAGAAATGGTTGCGCTCAAAGGCAAGGTGCAAACTGCAGAAGCTTTGAATATCGGTTATTTTGCTCAGCATCAACTGGAACAGTTGCGGTTAGACGAAAGCCCATTATGGCATCTGCAAAAATTGGATAAGCAAGCCACGGAAAAAGATTTGCGCAACTTTCTCGGAGGATTTGATTTCAGAGGCGAGAAGGTGAATGATCCTATTGGCCCATTTTCCGGCGGAGAAAAAGCTCGCCTGGTGCTGGCGTTACTGGTGTATCAGAACCCCAATCTGTTATTGTTGGATGAGCCGACTAATCACCTGGATCTGGAAATGCGTCATGCTTTAAATGTGGCATTACAGGAATATGAAGGTGCTATTGTTGTGGTGTCCCATGACCGGCATTTATTACGATCAGTCACCGACCAACTGTTGCTGGTGGCTGATAGTGCCGTTAAAACGTTTGACGGAGATCTGGATGATTATCGCAATTGGCTGGCGGAGCAGAAAAAAGAGCCGGTTGAAGCATTTGTCGAGAACTCAATCGCTGTCTCACGCAAAGATCAGCGTAAAATAGAGGCGGAACGTCGTAAACGTCTGAAGCCGTTAATGGATGCGTTAAAAAAAGCTGAACAGGCGGTAGAGATGTATCATCAGCAACAACAGCAGTTGGAACGGCAGATGGCGGATCCTGCTGTTTATAACGAGGAGAATAAAGAGACATTAAAGCGGTTGTTATCCGAGAAAGCAGCAGTAGATAATGCACTGGAACGGGCAGAAGTTGAATGGATGGAGGCGGAAGAACAACTTGAACAGGCGGAGTAAACCATGTACGAATTGATAAAACTGTTTTTTGAAATTGCCATTTTTAAAAAAGGCCCTCAGGATATACCGACGTCGACATGGTTGTTGCGCCTGTTAATTCCTGTTTATATGGGGATAAACTATTTAATTCTAATGCTGAGTGTTGATATGTTCAACGCCTTATTGCAGGTCATTGTTGAAGTGATTTTGATCATTGCCTTTGCCAGGGGACTTATGTATTTTGCGCGCAAACCGGAGCGCTATCAGCAAACAGCCTGTGCTTTGTTGGGTACTGATGCGTTGATAAGTCTGATCGCCTTTCCTGCACTGGCAACGTTGATAGGACAAGGTTCTGCATTGGCTTTTTTTGCAGTGGTGGCGCTGATGCTGTGGCATTGGGTGGTGACCGGGCATATACTCAGGCATGCTTTGTCGCAACCGTTGATTTTTGGATTGGGAGTGGCATTTTTATATTTGTTGGCATCTTTTCAGATAATGGCACTATTATTTCCTGAACTGGCGACCAATGAGTAAAGAGGAATTTATGAATATTTAGGAACGTGCACAGAATAAGTTTGGCAACAGGCGCATAGCAGGCTATGTAACTGTTATCATACAGCTTTCGAGTCCTGCTCTCGCTAAGTACCTGCATCCTTGAAGGCAACGTAGAAGACGGACATAAAAGCAAGCGAGTTGTCGAAGTTATTCTGTGCACGTTCCTTAGATAACTAGAAATAAATAATCTACCTATGGAGAGTATTTTTCCTGTTATCTAAAAAGCGGAGATAATTGCCGGATAACGCTACGCTAATCCGGCCTACCGAACCGAATAGAGAGGGTGTTATGAATACCTATCAACATATTTTGCTGGCCGTTGATTTTTCTGAACATGGAAAAAAAGTGGCAGAGAAAGCTAAGCAGTTGGTCGAACAAAATCAGGCGAAGTTGAGTTTACTGCATGTAGTCGATAATTTACCTATTACCGATGCTGCTTATGGCCCGATTATTCCTTTTGATGTGGATTTGACAGAAGAATTGATAGCAGCCGCAAAAAAACATCTGGCGGCTTTGGGGGATGAGTTAGATGTTGCAAAAGACGAACAATGGCTGGAAATCGGTAGCCCAAAGCTGGAAATTGTCAGAATTGCCGAAGAAAACAAGGTCGATCTGATTGTTTTGGGCTCACATGGACGGCATGGCCTGGCGCTATTGCTGGGCTCGACGGCTAACGGTGTGTTGCATCATGCAAAATGTGATGTTTTGGCAGTACGTTTAAAGGATGATTGAACTGGTTCTCGGCGGTGCCCGTTCCGGAAAAAGCCGCTATGCTGAGCGGCAGGCGCAACTCCTGGAAAAACCAGTCATTTATATAGCAGCCGCAGAAGCGGGCGATGCAGAAATGCAGGCCAGAATCGAACGGCATCAGACGGACAGACCGAAGTGCTGGCAGACGCTGGAAGAGCCGGTCAGGTTGGCTGATGCCATCAGGCAATATTCCAATACAGAGAATTGTCTACTGATTGAGTGCCTGACATTATGGCTCAGTAATGTGTTATTTGATAAACAGGGTGAGCTACAATGGGAACTGTTTCAGCAGCAAAAGACTAACTTGTTACAGGCTTTATCGGAACGGACTGGCCATATTATTATGGTTAGCAATGAAGTGGGTCAGGGGGTGGTTTCTATGCATAAAACGACGCGACTGTTTGTCGATGAAGCCGGGCGTCTGCATCAGGATATTGCCCGGATCAGCGATCGGGTGGTTTTTGTGACCGCTGGATTGTCTCAAGTATTAAAATCATCCTGAGCGCTTTTTTATTAATGACGATAATAATTAAATAATGGATTGGATCTATTCAGCAATTCCGCTTCCAGAACCACAGTTTTACAGTAAAGCCCTGGACAGACAAGCACAGTTAACTAAACCGCCCGGTTCTTTAGGGATGCTTGAAGAGATTGCCGTGCGTATGGCAGCGATGCAAGGTACGGAAACACCTGCTGTTGATAATATCTGGGTCTCTGTTTTTGTTGCCGATCATGGTATTGCCGAACAATCAGTATCAGCATTTCCGCAGACCGTAACTGCCGAAATGGTCAGAAACTTTTCTAATGGTGGAGCTGCGGCTAATGTTTTATCGCGTTACGCCCAGGCTGAATTTGAAGTGGTTGATGTCGGTTTGATTCACCCAGTGACCAGGGCCAAGGTCATTAATAATCGCGCCGGAAACGGAACGGCTGATTTCAGTTGTCAACCAGCCATGAATCAACAACAACTGGCTATGGCCTTGAATGCGGGTCAAGCAGCCGTTGTCAGGGCGAAAGCACAGCGAGCTCAACTTTTTATTGGCGGGGAAATGGGAATTGCCAATACCACCAGCGCCAGCGCTGTAGCGGCTGCTCTGCTGAATATGGACGCGAGGCAATTAACCGGAGCGGGAACCGGCTTGACTAGCGCACAGATTGAGCATAAAACCCGGATAATTGAGTCAGCATTAAATAAACATAAAACTTGTCTTGAATCTCCACTGCAGATATTGCAAACTCTGGGAGGCTTTGAAATTGTCGCACTGACAGGCGCTTATCTGTATGCTGCACAACAACGATTGCCAGTTGTAGTAGATGGTTTTATTTCTACGGTCGCGGCTTT
>CAYYSO010000014.1:0-26935 GCA_964474415.1 uncultured Methylomarinum sp.
TCGAAAATTAGATTCTACTAATATTCTTCTCCTTAAAAAATTAGGAAACTTCAGTATACTTTATATTATGCGTATTGCTATTGTTACAACACTGGCTCCTTTTACACAGGGCGGAGCAGAATATCTGGCGGCTCATCTTGCTCAGGCATGTCGCGTGGCAGGGCATCAGGTTGAATTGCGTACGTATCCCTTTTTTGATCGCTCGCCTGACACTATTTTGTCTTGCCTTGCTTCCTGTCAGCAAGATGATTTTTTTATGTGGGGCGATCAACGCCCTGATTTAGTCATTTGCTTAAAATTTCCTGCTTTTTATGTGCAACATGAATGTAAAGTGATGTGGATTTTACATCAGCATCGTTCAGTTTATGATTTATGGGATTTTGTTGCAGAGCAGGGCCATGTGCATTCGGCCGAAGAAATTGCATTACGCGAAAAAATCATTGCATCAGATAACGCTATTTTTAGTAGCGCCTTACAAAACTTTACTATTTCTCATACGGTCAGCAAGCGTTTACAGCAGTTTAACCATATTGATTCTACGCCATTATATCATCCACCTGCCTTTGCTAATGCTATTTTGCATCATCCCGGCGCCAGTGAAACGGGGGATTTTATTTTTGCACCTAGTCGTTTTGAGCCTTTGAAACGCCAGCATTTGCTCCTGGAGGCTTTACGTCTGACTAAACACCCTGTTAAGGCTGTGTTATGTGGCAGCGGAAGCCACGAACACCATTTACGCAATTTTGTGACGCATTATAAGTTGCAATCACGCGTTACTATTCATAGCCATTTAAGCGAACAGGCTTTAGTCGAGCATTACAAGCAGTGTCTTGCTGTTTTCTTTGCGCCTTATGATGAGGATTATGGTTATGTCACTTTAGAGGCGATGCTTGCGGGTAAGGCGGTTATTAGTTGTTCTGATTCAGGGGGTACTAATGAGTTTATCCTGCCGGGAGAAACGGGATTTATTGAACCGCCGTCCCCTGAGGCTTTAGCGGAACGTTTAGATGAGTTATTTATTAACCGTGCTTTAGCCAATACAATGGGGGTAAAGGCGGCGGCGCATTATCAATCATTTTCTTTTAGTTGGGAGCATGTGGTTGATCAGTTGTTATATTGAGCGCTGGCTGTCGGTGCGGATTTATCCGCACATCGCACCTTGTATATTAAACTCATCTCTAAAACATAAGATTATTTAACACGAAATGTTTATAGTGATAACTGATTTCTGGGGAAGCCGTTCGCACCTTAAGCCTTGAGTTTGTATGTAGATTGGCTCCCCACCCTCGTCATCCATGCCGTGGAGTATCTGAGACCTGTAAGCAAAGCTTCTGAGTCTGCATTCACAAGGACGGTAGATGAAGTGTCAGGGTTGGGAAATCAGCGGTCATTTTAACAAATTATGACACAGAGATGAAAAAATGAATGTTGCCGGAATTGATGTTAGCCATAAAGATGTTGTTATCGTGGTCAGTGTAAAGGGAAAAGCTCATAAAGCCAAAACCTTTAAAAATACATCTTCAGGACATAAAACGATTATTAAATCATTATCAAAACTAAAAGGAGAAGTACGGGTTTGTATTGAAGCAACAGGTATTTATCATTTTGATTTAGCCCTTGCACTAAGTCGGGTTGAAAAAATTAAAGTGATGGTCATTAACCCAAAGGCTTCTCATAACTTTGCCAAGGTATTAATGAAACGCAGTAAAACAGATGTGATCGATGCAGAAATATTAGCGATTTATTGTGAAAGGATGCCTTTTGAAGAATGGCATCGGCCTGCTGACGAGGTGATCATCTTAAGAACCATTGCACGAAGAATTGCCGTATTAAACAAACTGAAAACACAAACTAAAAACCAGCTTCATGCCTTAAAGTCAACGGATGAAACACCCGCATTAGTGAGGGAGCATACCGAGCAATTGATAGCGTTATTGGATCAACAAATTGAATCCCTTAGCGATAGCGCACTTGAAGTTATTAGTGAGCACAATGACTTGAACGAACCCTTTGTATTAATTGTTAGTATCAAAGGCATTGCTCACGCGAGTGGTGTTCAAATACTGGCTGAATTGCTGATCTTACCCAAGGAATTGAGCGCAAAACAGTGGATGGCTTATGCCGGTCTGGATCCGCGTCAGTTTGAATCGGGCAGCAGTGTGACGAAAAAACCGCGTATTAGCAAAGCAGGTAATAAATATATTCGTCAAGCTCTGTATATGCCGGCACTCGTTGCAACACGTTTTGAACCCAATATTAAAGCATATTATGCGCACATGATTGACGATAACGGGCTAAAAAAGATGCAAGCTATCTGTGCTGTCATGCGTAAACTTTTACACGCCATCCATGGCATGTTAAAAGCAAAAAAAGAATTTGATGGAACTCGTTTTTACACGCTACCGAGTGAAGCAAATGTATAATATTTTTTGATTGTTGAAAAATATGGCTTGTGTTTTAAGAGAGTATCTACACCCACAACCTACATTTTTTTAACTTATTCCATGCGCGTTCCTTAAACAATGTTATTGCCTGGATCAGTACCCCACTTAGGAATGTATGATGCCTTTTTCTGTTGCTCTTTTTTTGAATGCACCTGTTTCTTACTCTACGCGATGTTTTGCCGCTTGTTTAAAGGATTTAGGTTTTCAGGTGAACTGGGTCACAGTCCGTCAGGATTTTTCTTCAGATCTCCCGACTACCCAGTTGCGTTCTATTGAGGATTTGAACGTTTATGATATTTGTCTTTATCAATACGACACCTCCTTTCCGTTAGTATCTTCCTGGTTTGAGTCATTTCATGGCGTTGTTATTATTCGCTATCAAGAGACGGGGTCCCTTGCTGCTTTGCGT
Organism: uncultured Methylomarinum sp.; assembly: GCA_964474415.1. Lineage (GTDB taxonomy): Bacteria > Pseudomonadota > Gammaproteobacteria > Methylococcales > Methylomonadaceae > Methylomarinum. The sequence continues at coordinate 2,854 of CAYYSO010000014.1, forward strand.
GCGTCTTCTTATGCCGGCACGCAAATTTTAGCTTTGGAGAACTTGCGGCAATATTTTACTGAGTGGGTACAAAAACATGCGAATGCTGTTTTTTGGTTACCTGATTCGCCTTCTGCGGCTAAAGATTTGCTACGCTGGGGGGCTAATAATAACCCTCAGCATTTGGCTATTTGTCCTGATTTTAGCGATTATACACTTGGGGCTTATGCCGATATCACCGAGAAACCCTATCGGTCTAGGGTTAATTTTCTGGTCTTAACTGATTTTAAACCTGATTTCCCTTATATGCTTTATATTAAGGCGTTACAGCGCTATCAATTGGAAATTTCTGACCGTGTGAGTTTAACGTTTATGGGGGCATTCGACCCTGTTTTTACACCTTATAAGGAGCAACTTGTCCATACTATTTCTGTATTGGGCCTGGATGATTTTATCCATTTAAACGCATTGGAATCCGGCTGTTTTTTGATTGATCCTTTGTCTACCGATTTATTGCTTCTTGATAGCCATACTGATCCCTTTTGTGCTGAGCGTATTCAGGCCTATGCGATAGGGTTACCTGTTGTTTTTCTTTCATCTGATGAGGTTTATTCGGGAACGGCGGCTAAAGCGATGCATGATGCTGTCTTTGATAAGTGTTATCGCGCTTCGTTAGTGCTTAAAGGTTACCGTGAATTTTACAAGAATTTTAGTGATGCGAGTGTGTCGCAGTCTTTTTTAAACGGTCTTTTTATGGCCTTGCATCGATAATATAATCATTTTTCTTTTAGTTGTGAGCGTGTGTGGTTGAGCGGTTGGTAGAGACAAGGCATGCCTTGTCTCTACGGAGTACACAAGATTATCGTTACCACGCAAAGCGTGGAACCGAAGCATACGTTCTTAGGATTTAATCATGAAAATTGGCATTGCTAGTGTACAAGTTCCTTTTATGTTTGGTGGTGCGGAGATTCATGCGCGCTTATTAAAGGAGCAGTTATTAAGCCGTGGATTTGAGGCGGATATTATCACTTTACCTTTTAAGTGGTATCCTCCCCAGCAAATTTTAGAGCATATTAAAGCGGTGGGGTTGTTAGATTTATCTGAAGTTAACGGCCAGCGTATTGATCGTTTAATTACCATGAAATTTCCTATGTATTATGCTGAACACCCTAATAAAGTCGGCTGGATTTTACACCAGCATCGTCAGGCTTATGAGCTATATGATACGGTACATAGTGACTTACATTTAACCCCGGAAGGGAAGGCAGTACGGCAAAAAATTATAGGACTGGATACCCGAAAATTACCCGAGCATCGCCACCTTTTTACCAATTCCAAAAATGTTGCTCGTCGTTTGTGGCGTTATAATCGTATTCAAGCGGAGGCTTTATATCATCCTCCTGAGGATTACCAGCAGTTGTTTTGTTCTGATTATGATTCTTATATTTTGGTACCCGGTCGCTTGGAGAGTATTAAGCGTCAGCTGTTAATTGTTGAGGCGCTGGTTGATTTACCTCGCTTGTCTCTTATTATCATTGGCCAGTGTCATACGCCCTATGGTGATGAGTTAAAACATCGAGTTGAAGTGCTTGACTTGCAGGACAGGGTGCATTTTAAGGGGTTTGTCTCCCGTAAGGAAAAAATAACGCTCTATGCGAATGCTTTGGCTGTTTATAATGGTGCCTATGAAGAGGATTATGGTTATATCACTTTAGAGAGTTTTTTTGCGAGTAAAGCTGTGATTACTCATGTTGATTCGGGGGGGGCTCTTGAGTTTGTGGTTGACCAGGAAAATGGTTTTATTACTCAGCCAACGCCTGAGGCAATTCACGAGGCCTTAGCTGATTTGACCCCCATAAAAGCGAGGAGTTTAGGATGCTCGGGTCGCTTATTGTTAGAGGAAATGCAGTTAAATTGGGATCATATTATTGATACCTTATTGCGCGATTAACACTATGGGTCTTTTGGTATGATTGCTTATATTTCACCTCTTGTTCCTAAACGTACGGGGATTGCTTTATACAGCCATCATTTAATTAAGGCTTTGCAATCTGAATTAGAGAGTATTAGTGTTTTTGATGATGGGGTATTGGAAACAAACCGCTGTCAATCAGATTATCAGGCAAAAGAACTTCTCCCTTTAATGTTTGAAGAAAGATTGCGTCAACAATATAGCCATTTTATTTTTCATTTTGGTAATAATCCTGCTTTTCATTTGCCTATGTTGCATCTTTTACAGCGACAAAAGGGAATTGTGGTGCTGCATGATACGGTATTGTATTATTTGCTTGCTGGACAAGGGCGTGGCGGTTTGTGGCAGGCATTAAAGCAATCATCTTATAACTCCGCCTTACAGCATTTAGAAGGTATTTTAGCAGAATGCCCCGAGCAAAATTTGCTCCGCTATCCTTTCCCTGAACGCTATCCCTGTTTACAGTCTGTTTTATCCCGTGCAACGGCAATTGTGGTGCATAGCAATATGGCGGCTGACTATGTTTTGGAGGCGGGGTATAAAAATACAATTCACACTGTGCCTCTTATTGATTATCAGCAAACAACTGTACTTAATATGCCGACTATTAGCAATCAATGCATCAAGGAATTAGCCCAACAGCAACTAGATCAAGGTATTTTCATTATTGGTTTATTAGGCTTTGGGGGGTCAACAAAACGAAGTACGAGTGTACTTCGCGCATTGTCTGCCTTACCTGTCAGCATTCAGTCTAAGATAAAATTAATGATTATAGGCTCTCATTATTATGATGCCGAGATAAGGAATCTAGATTTAGAGAATCTTGTTACTTGTACGGGTTTTGTCAGTGATGATGATTATGATCAGGGGCTGACTTTATGTGATTTAGTTATTAATTTACGTTACCCTTCAATGGGGGAAACGTCAGCGGTACAAGTTCAGGCAATGAGTGCTAAAAAAGCGACGCTGGTCAGTAATTACGGTTGGTTTAGTGAATTGCCTGATGACACTGTACATAAAATTAGTGTAGGGGAGCATGAGATCGTTGAATTAACTCGGGGAATTATTAAGCTATTTTCTAACCCATCTTATAAAAAAGCCTTGGGGACTCGTGCTCAGGAATATGTTTTTCAGCATCACTCGCCCAAAATTGTTGTTAATCAGTGGCGTGCCATTTTATCCGCCACTTAAAACAACGAAGTAGAGACAAGGCACAGCTATCGCTCCCAGCTCACGCTAAGTACCTACATCCCTGTAGGCATGCCTTGTCTCTACGGGGTCTTTATATCCGCTGCTATACGTTGTATTTCATGACACAGGGTTTCAGCACTTTGCTGCCAGGTGAACTGCTCTAACTGAAATTTAGCGCCTTCTTTTAACTGTAAATTTCCCATTTCAATTTGAGCAATTTTTCGTACCAGGTTTTGGTCTTGTTTTTTGTTAATATCAAAATAAATAACGCTTTCCCCTCCCACTTCTCTATGAATAGGGGTGTCACTGGCCAGAACAGGCAGATGATGGTGCTGCGCTTCAATAATAGGTAGCCCAAAGCCTTCTACATATGAAGGAAACACCAGCGCTTTGCTGTGTTTATAACAATAAACTAATTCGGCATCATCTAAATCATGCCATATAAACAGCTTTTTATTAAATTCAGGGTGTTGTTCTATTTGTGTGAGTAATTCATCTACCTTCCAGCCAATACGCCCAACAATATGTAATTTTACAAAATACCCTTCTTTCCATAAACGCGTAAAAACGTCTAGTAAATATTGGTGATTTTTTCTAGGCTCTATTGTAGATACAATTAAATATGAGTCTTTTTTAGAAATGGTATTTTTCAACTCTGTTCTTGCATATTCTGTTGTCGTAGCAATATCTGCTCCTAAATAAAAGAAACCTAGGCGTTGACTATCAAAGTTTGCCCCTTGAGATATCAAGTATCTTTGCAGGGTCTCTCGCACTGTTTGTGAAATAGCAATATAACCATCCACTTTATCAGACGCTTTTTCAAACCATGTTGAAAAAACCTTGCCTAGGCTTGCTTCACAAAATTGAGGGTGTGTAATAGGAATAAGGTCATAAATAACGGAAATAACTATTACTCCCTTTTCTTTGGCTTTAGCAAGGGCTTCCCATGCGGGTAAATGCCAAGAAGAATCCAGCATTAAAATAACATCGCCTTGGACAAATTCTATAGCTTGAACACTTTCATCTAAATTTAGCGCTGCCTGAAATTTCATATACCGATAAGGCTGTAGCGTTAAAAAATAAATAATCCGACTAAGTCCAAAAGCACTTCTTGGCGCTGCTAAAAAATTATGTAATGGCTTCCATTGTATGTTATTTACTATAGTCATCCGTATACGTCTTAAAAAGTGGATAACTTTATTTTTTAAAGATTGTGTGGGTAATAGAAGGGGGGCTGAGTCTATAAGGCTATCCTTTTTTATCTCTCTATAATCAGGCAGTTCAGCTAAAGAATAAAAAATGCCATCATGAATGCTTACTAGTGTAATAGGCGTTCCATCAGGCAGCTCACTTCCCAGTTGGTTAATAATTTTCCTGACAACACGTTGAATACCTGTATTTAAACCCGTTTCTGCTGTATGTGTGCATTCAATATATAAGCGATTTATCATTGCCAATCACCCTTCCATTGTAAAAATTCTTTCATATTTATATCTGAATGTTCTATTTAAAATTGGGTACACTTTAGTTTTGATGGTAGCCAGGAAACACCGACAAACTGTGGTTTATGAATATTAACTACCGTAAATAACAAAGCTAAATCTCGCCATTCATAGTTATGTGCTATATGTGTATCAGCGGTATGCAATGCAACAGCAATAGAATAGTTGCCTTCTCCTAAATTAGCTTCAAAATCAAAACAATAATTAATTTTTTTACCTTTTTCCACTTGCTTCAATTGCTGTTGTAAATGGTGGGTGTTTGTGCCAAAAACAGCTTGGCCTAAGCTGTCCTTAATCATGTAGCCTAAAACTAATTCGGGTAAATTTTGGTTAATATTGACGCTAATAGACAGCGTTACTTTTTGCCCCACTTCTACTATTTCTAAAGGTTCAGATTTTTCATTTAATAAAGCTATTTCAGCAATCGTGGCTTCACCTGTACCTGATGTAGTTTGCACTTTACCTTGTGGTGTTTTTTTGCGTTTAACGGTTTTATTTTCTCGCTCGGCTATCATGGCATTATAGTAATCCATAACTTCTTCGGGCTGACCTTGCATGGCAATTTCGCCTGCATCTAATAAAATGGCTTTATCGCAAATGGATTGTATTGCAGCTTTATCATGTGATACTAACAATAGCGCACTGCCTTGCTCTCTAAACTGTCTGATACGCTCAAAACTTTTGTGCTGAAAGTAAGTGTCACCCACCGATAAGGCTTCATCAACAATTAATATATCGGGGCGTTTGGCGGTCGCGACACTAAAGGCAAGACGCATTTGCATGCCACTGGAATATACGCGTACGGGCTGGTCTATATAGTCGCCAATTTCTGCAAAGGCTTCTATTGCCGGCATCAGCTCTATTAGTTCGAGTTCAGTCATACCCAGGAGCATTCCTGACATTATTACATTTTGTCGCCCTGTAAAATCAGGGTGAAAGCCCATACCCAGCTCTAATAATGCCGCTAACTGGCCTTTTATTGCAATGTGTCCCGTTGTTGGCTGTGTGGTGCCTGTTATTATTTTAAGCAACGTGCTCTTACCGGCGCCATTTACCCCAATAATGCCGACAGCTTCCCCTGCTTTGACGGTAAACTTAATATTTTTAAGCGTCCATTTAAGTTGGTGCCTGGGCTTACTCTTGGGTAGCGTCCATTCTGCCAGTCTGGCCCAGTGACTTGGGTATTGTTTGTAAGCTTTACTTATGTCATGTATGTTGATGACTGTCATTAAAGTTCGTCCACGATATCAGCTGCATGTTTTTTAAATAGTTTTAAGGCTATTACACAGAGTATAAGACTCGTTACCAAGGGAATAGTTAGTGTATTCCAGTCTGGCCATTGCCCTTTAACCAGAATAGTCTGATAGCTTGCCATAATCGCCGCCAGGGGGTTGATCGTTAAAATCCACGGGCGAATAATATCAGGAAGGATGCTGATAGGGTAGACAATAGGGGTTAGCCAAAACCAAAATTGCAAAATAATGGTAAACAATTGTCCTACATCTCTAAAAAAAACATTAAGTACGCCTATGCTTACACCTAACCCCAGTGAAAATAAAAGCTGTATCATTAGGACAGGAATTAGGGCGATACTGACCCAGCCTGGAAAATTACCACTCAGTACTAAAAAGAGTATAAATAGACTAAAGATAATCGCAAAATTAAGACAGGCGCTGAGCGTTACAATAATGGGTAGTGTTAGTCGTGGAAATTGTAATTTTTTTAAAATATTGGCGTTGTCTAAAAAAATTTGTTGCCCTCTGCCGACAATCTCAGCAAATAACCCCCACGTTAATACTCCCGAACAAAGGTAAATACTATAAGCAAAATCTGAATCTACATCGGGTAATCTTGCTTGCATCACTTGTGAGAAAATAATGGTATATACTAAGATCATCGCTAAGGGGTTTAAAACGGTCCAAAGCGCTCCTAACAATGAATTTTGATATTTTGCTTGAAATTCACGCTTAACACTTACAAAGATGAAACCTTTGTATTGATACAAGTTTTGTATTAATCTTAAACTCATTTAAATTTGATGGGGTTAATGGGTTCTACGTTATGTCTCTACGTCTCGGAGGGAGGACATAATTTGTCTCTACGGAAGGCGTGTCTTGTCTCTACGATTTGTTAGGCCTAACTCTCCTCGCCATAAAATTTATCGTGTTTCCGATTCTGCGGACTGGTATTAATGTATTCCGTTATCTGATTAAACGAATCTTCATTGCAGATTATATGGTCGTGAAATTTGGGCTGCCAGGTAAATTCATATCCTAAACAATGGGCATGTTTGCTTACGGCGGATTTATAGGATCCAATAATTGATGAAATTGTATTTTCCCCCTGATTCTGGAACCGTTGTTGCCAATGGTTTTCCTTATGCCCGCGCCCGTTCCCGTAGAGACAAGGCATACCTTGTCTCTACGGGAGCACCGCCACTATCACCATTATCATCACTGTGATAATTATTGTTATTTAACACCAAAAACCATAAACGTAATTTGGCATATGCTCACACCGTTAATCGTTTATACCATCCACGACAAAACTGTTTTGAAATTATTGGGCCTGGGTAAGTCAGGCAATAGTGTAAATAGATTGCTATTATCGCCACATTGTTTTCTCATATCTGCGGCTCTCACAAACTGGCTATCCACTTCAATCCGGATAACATGTCCTGTTATCTGCTGCAGATATTCAATAATCTCTCGAATACTTATCAATTGGGCAGAGCATAAATTAACTTGATGGCAAGCCGAAGGGTCAGGGACAGATAAAAGCGCTACATATGCTTCAGAAATCCAGCGAACATCAGAGAAATCGCGCCAAATATCAATATTCCCTAATTTTATAGCAGGTGCTTTTTGCTGGAAGTGTTGCACAATTTTAGGGACTAAAAACTTGGCATCTTGCCCTTTACCTGTGTAATTAAAAGGGCGCGTTATAATGATATCAAGCCGATCTGTATAGGTCTTTGCTATTTGTTCCATTGCCCACTTGCTACACCCATAATGGCTAATTGGGTTTGCTAAATTTGATTCGCTAATTTTTTCCTGTGTTTGATTACCGTAAATATGTGCGCTACTGGCTAGAATAATTCTTTTAGGTCGCCGCAGAAGTTTTAAGCTGGCTTCTAGAATATTTTGCGCACCTAATGTATTAACATTATAAATAGTCAGACTATTGTCACCGTCCGGCACAAAACTAATAGCGGCTAAATTAATAATATAGTCAGGCTGAATAGCGAGCATTTTTGTTATTAGCTCTGGCCTGTCAGTTATATCAACGCGTGCTGTTTCTACCTGGTAGCCCGCCTTTTCCAAGGCAGGCATAAGGTATTGTCCAGTAAAGCTTTGCGCACCAATAAGCCATACTTTTTCTGTTTGTGTCACTTAGAATGCCTGCCCAGTTTTAACTTTTTTAAGGTCACACTCCACCATCATTTTACATAGATTTTCTAGTGTGGTTTGTGGCTTCCAGTCCAGTATTTTTTCTGCTTTGCTATAGTCTCCAATGAGTAGTTCCACTTCTGCGGGGCGATAGAACTTAGGGTTAACTTCTACCAATAGTTGCCCTGTTTTAGCGTGGTAGCCTTTTTCTGAATCTTCTGTGCCTTGCCATTCAACAGGAAAGCCAACCGCGTTAAATGCAAGTTCAACAAAGGATCTCACTGTATGAGTCTGGTTGGTTGCCAGGACAAATGTATCTGCTTGGTCATGCTGTAGCATTCGGTACATACCTTCTACATATTCTTTAGCATATCCCCAGTCACGTTTGGCATCCAGATTACCCAGCTCTAAGGGTGTTGTATCGCCTTGTGCAATACGAGCAACCTTGTCAGTGATTTTACGGGTAACAAACTCTCGTCCGCGCAGAGGGGATTCATGATTAAATAAAATACCGCTGCTGGCAAAAATATCATATGACTCACGGTAATTAACGACTGTCCAATGCGCAAATAATTTGGCGACAGCATAGGGACTACGCGGATAAAAAGGGGTTTCTTCTGTTTGTGGAATGGCTTGTACCTTGCCATAGAGTTCTGAAGTACTGGCTTGATAAAAGCGAATGGATTTATCTACAATTCTGATGGCATCCAGTAAATTTAAAGCCCCAACCCCGGTAATTTCAGCAGTGGCTTGAGGTTGTTCAAATGATACGCCGACAAAACTTTGTGCGGCCAGATTATAGACTTCATCAGGTTTTGCATATTGTAGCAACCGAATACTATTACCCATATCCGTAAGGTCATGCTCAACTAATTCTAAATTAGGATGTTGCTGCACACCTAAATAATCCAAACGCCAAAAGTTAACCGAGCTTGTTCGACGATAAGTTCCGAAAACTTTATAGCCTTTTTGTAAAAGAAGCTGAGTTAAATAGGCGCCATCTTGCCCTGTAATACCGGTAATAATTGCTGTTTTCACTGATTGAGATTCCTAGTTCTAACTAATTTAGGAACGCGCACGAAATAACTCAGACAAGTTGGAAGTGAGGCTTTAGCCTCGCCTGACTGGTGCGGGACTAAAGTCCCACTTCCCGATTGATAGTTGCCAATTTTATTCGTGCATGTTCCTTAATGTTTATTTCCACATGAAGGTGTTTTATTGTTCATAATAATAACAGCATACTGTAAAGTATGCTTGCTAATAGAGTATAAGGTGTTAGCCAATATAATCGTTTCCTGTATCATAATAAACGCTGGTATACCTGCTGAGTTTGTTCCGCAGTATTTTTCCATGAAAATACCTTAACTCTTTCTTGCCCTTTACTCTGTAAATCATCCTTTAAAGCATTATCGGTTGCTATTTTTTGCATTGCATCCGCAATGCTTTCAGTAGAATAGGGGTCAATAAGAATCGCAGCATCTCCTGCAACTTCTGGAAGCGCCGTGACATTAGAACTAATTACGGGAGTATTTGCCGCAAACGCTTCTAAAATTGGCAACCCAAAGCCTTCATATAAGGAAGGAAAAATCAGCGCCAGACTGGATTGTAAAAGCGCATATTTATCTTCTGAGGGTACATAATCCAGCCAAACTACAGGCTTTATTCCTTTTAGATTATGTAATTTTTTGACTAATTTCTCACAACCCCAACCCGCTCTGCCTATAATCACTAACGGGTGTTCATTTTGCATCTCTTGAGGTAATTGCAAAAATGCCGTAATCAAGCGTTCTATATTTTTCCGTGGTTGCAAAGTACCTATACACAGAAAATAATTTTTGGGCAAATGATAACGATCACGAACCTCTTTTTTTTTCTCTTGACTCACCCGCTGATAACAGCATTCATCAACACCTAATGGTATTGCTGTTATTTTCTCTTTAGGGATATTAAAGTGCTCTGAAATTGCATTAGCCGAATAATCTGAAATCGTAATAATATGTTGCGCCCATTGCGCTGATTTTTTAAAAAACCGTTTTTTCAGGGCCTTATAATTACCACCAAGCCATTCAGGATGTTCTAAAGGAATAGTATCCATAATTGTCGCAACAACTGGAATGTCACGCAGTTTTGGAATGTGATGATCTGTTGCATGAAATAAATCTACCTGTTGTTCTATCTTACTTGCAGTTAATAATTCTCGCCCTGTCATCGCACTGAGTAAGCTTTGAGGGATAAATTTTCCTAAAGCAATATTTTCTGTTAACGTTAGAAAATCATACTGACTTATCTCTATTTGTGCTACAGATAGCTCTTGTAATAACTGTTGAGTATACGTTGCAATACCATCTAACTGCCCACTTTGCTTGCTGCGTGTTAACAGGGTTGTCCCTAAACCAATATTCATAACGCACTTTTCATTAATACACCATCTTTTGCTAAGAGCGCTTGATAAAGGTGATAATACTGATCGCCCATTTTTTCAGCCGTAAAATATGTTTTATAGCGTTTGTAGGCGGCATGATTCATTTTACGAACAAGATCTGGTTTATCTCTAAGTATCGTCATTGCTTCGGCAAGGGCCGGAGCATCCTGGGGCGGTACAACCAGGCCTGTTTCTTCGTGTTGGTTAATATAACTAGTACCTGAAGCTAATTCTGTGGATATTTGAGCTTTTCCTTGTCGAGCAGCCTCTACAAGTACCATTCCATATGCTTCTGAGCGGTGTGACGAGGGCAGAATTAAAGCTGTGGCTAAATCAATTAGTGCGTATTTCTGCTCTTCACTCACTTGCCCTAAAAGCGTTATATTATGCAGATTATGGTCTGAAATATATTGTCTTATACTATCTGCTTCTGTTCCATCCCCTATTAAAACGAGGGGGGCCTTAGTAATTTCCGCAGCCTCTAATAGATATTTTATGCCTTTGTAATAACGAAAGACCCCAATAAATAAGAAAAAATCGTTCGCTAATTCGCGTCTATAGATCTCTTTTTCTGAGCGATAATTCTCAGATGAGACTGAGTCATTCATGCCATTAGGGATTACTGTTATTTGCGCCTTCCTTTGACTTAAAACCGGGCTACTATCTACATAAGCGGTGGAGGTTGCAACAATTGCAGAAGCTTTATCCAAGAATCTATTCATCAAGGGTAAATAAAATTTATTTAAGCCTTTCTGTCGAACAATATCTGATTGATAACTGACAATATATTTTTTATATCTCAGTTGTCGTGTTAACGCCAAAAAATCTGCAAAAGGCCACGGAAACTGAAAATGAATAACATCTGCCCACTTAGAAAGAAGGCGATAATCCCACCACAATTGCCACGAAAAACCACAAGATGCCATTTCTATTGTTAATGGATAGCAATGTATTTCTACCCCCTCAATAACCCTGATTTCTTTTGCCTTGCATTTCTCACTTAAACATACAATTCTATTGGTTACACCCAACTTAGCCGTGACATGGCATAATTGACGAATAACCTCTTCTATTCCACCTTGTGTATAGGGATAGCAGGTTCTATATACATGTAGTACTTTAATATTTTCCATTACAATGGGGCGCGTTCGTTGCTGTCTTTGACTGAAAATATTCACAATAAATACGCTAACCTTTTAGCCATTGATTGATACTTTCTAATGATTGAAAGCTTAAAGTACCGGAGGCTTGTTCAAAGCGAATACGATTTTTAATATAGTTGTATTTGGCATCTAACAAATCTTTTTTAGCGGAATATTCACGCGCCTGTGAAATTAAGACATCACCAATAGATTGCATTCCATATTTAAACCCTTTCTCCATTGCTTCACGCGCTTTTATTGCTGTTTTTAAGGCTTTCTTTGCAGCTTTTATGCGTTTAACACTTGCATTAGCACTTAAAAAGGCATCACGAGTTTCCTTTTCTATTGCGCGTAATAAACTTATTTTTCTTTGCTTGCTAATTCTCAGTTGTTTGGCGGCTTCACGACTACGTTGATAGGTTATTCCGCCTGAAAAAAGAGGAACGGTAATGTTAAGGGCAGCTACCTCAGTGGCAATATTGGATGTTTGTCTATTTTGGAAGCCGGTATTGGTATTATAATAATACAGCTGTATATCTACCACGGGTAGATGTTTTGCCCGTTGGCTGATTACGTCGTAATCTGCTGCTTGAATTTCTTTATTTTGAGAATGAATTAAAGGACTATTCACTTGGGCCTGTTCAGCAACTTGCTGTACCTCTCCTTGTAATTCTACGAATTGAATATCTTCTCGTAACACAGACAAATGATTCAACGGGGTTCCCGTTAATTCCATTAAACTTTGCTTGGCAACATCGAACCTTGTTTCAATTTCTATCTGCTCAGCCATTAGTGAATCCAACTGAGCTTCCAGTTCATACACATCAGTAATTTTTACAATATGTTTTTCATATTGCCGTTTAACCTGCTCTAATTGCTGTTCTGTAGCCGTGAATTCTTGCTTACTTAACGCTAAACTATCTCGCTCTGCAAGCACATTAAAATATCGCTCTACCACGTCATACATCAGAACTTGCTGCGCCTGCTGGTAGTCCGCCTGTGATTTATCAGTTAATGATTGGGATCGTAGCCAATTAGAGAATTTGGCAACATCAATTAAACTTTGCGTTAAACTGATTGAATATTGCTCACCTTTATACTGGCCAGAGCCTTGCGTAGCTATTGAGCTATTGTTATAAGATATATTTACATTCGCACTAACTTGTGGCAGCAAAGCCCCCCCTGCTTGTGCCTGTTGCGCTTCTGAAAGTTCAAACTGTAGTTGTGCAGCTTTTAAATTAGGGTCAGAATAAAGTGCTTGCTGATATACATCCAATAAATCTTCTGCATAAGTCGGTGTAATAACAGCTAATAAACAGCTGTATAGTAAGCTTAATTTTATCATTTTTATTCTTCTATAAATGAACGTGCAAAAGCATCCGTTAAAGGCTGGACTAAATACTCAAAAAGCGTTCTTTTGCCTGTATTAATCAATACTTCTGCCGGCATCCCTGGAATAAGCTCTAACCGCCCGAGACGCTGTTTACTTTCTTTAGTTAATTCAATAGTGGCTTGATAATATGACAACCCGGATACTTTGTCCTGTAGACTATCTGCGGAAATTGTTTTTACCTTACCTTCCATCACAGGTGTGGTTTTATTACTAAAGGCACTAAATCGCACCTCTGCTGTTGTGCCTATTTCAATTTTATCAATATCCATTGGTGACACTTGAGCCGTAATAATCAATTCTTCATCTTCAGGAACAATATCTAAAATAGGGCTTCCTGGTGTAATAACCCCACCTTCCGTATGTGCGGACATTCCCAGCACATAGCCACTGACTGGCGCTCTTATAACACTGCGTTGTACTTTATCTTCAGCAACGGTCAGTTGTTCATTGATACTAAATAATTCGGCCTTGACTTCTTCAAGCTGAGTGGCGATTTCTTCTTGGAATTTGCGTTGTGTTTGTACAATTTTCAGCTCTGTTTCACCTTGTTGCATGCGCGTACTGGCAATTTCTGTGGCTAACGAGGCAATCTCACTGTTGGTTTGAGTATATTGCCGCTGTAGTTCTCTTAACCGCTGTTTATCAGCAAAACCATCCGCCAACAGTTCTTTTAAATCGTTGATTTCTTCTGCATAGGAGTTTGATAGCAGACGCTTGCTTTGTTGTTGCTTTTTTAAGCCCGCTATTTTCAATCCTAGCTGTTTAACTTGCTGTTGCAATAAACTGATCTCGCCTTTAAAACTATTTCTGCGGGCAATAAAAATCTGCTGTTGCCCTTGGGTCGCTTCCTGAACACGAGAATCATTCAGGTGTTTAAATGTCTCGGGAAATGTTATTTTGTCGGCTTGTGTCTGCTCCGCTGTCAGTCTTGCATTAATCGCCGCTGCTGAAATATATTGCCCTCTGAGGATTTCTATCTGTGCCTTGACCTGGGTGCTGTCTAATGTGAGCAAGGGATCTCCTGCACGGACATAATCGCCATCATGTACGCTTATCTTGCTAACAATCCCACCTTCTAAGTGTTGTATGGTTTTACGATGCGATTTTACCGCCACAACGCCGGTTGCCAGTGACGAGCTGTCAATTGGTGCCACATAGCTCCAGGTTCCAAAGATACCAATCATCACGAATAAAATGATGTAGCCGATATGCCGTATAGGAGTGTCATCAGTATTTAACAATACCGGCGTATTGGCTAATGCCAATGTCGAAGCTTCATCTGGTTCTGCGTTAAAAAGGTGTCTTAGTTTATTTTTTAAATCTTCTATAAAGTTTTCTTTAAGCATTATGTTTAATCTACTTATATTTTAGTCAATATCCGACAACTTTTTTCTATTTGCACGCCACTATACTCTTTGCACTCAAGAAAACCTCACTTATGAATTAATAAGCCATTTGCATTTAACAGGTTGTAAAGAACAAAATGTGAATTCTTCAGCGCAAAAAGTATAAGTCTGTAAGTATATTTATTTTAACATTCGAAATCGGTACTTTAGTCCCGTAGAACAACGGGTTAAAGCCTCGAGTCCGGTTAAATGTTAACGTCTTCCTGACTACTTATGCTATAGGGACTGTTGTCGTCATAGCTGCTTTTTTCTGGGTAGGTGCGGGTGCTTGCTGTTTTTGCAAATGCGAGAGAACTTGGTCCCGCGCCCCATAAGCCACTAATTGACCTTCATTAAGCATCAATAATTTGTCAACACTACCTAAAACAGTATTTCTGTGCGTTACAATAATTACTGTTACTTGCGCTTGTTTTAATTGAGCTAACGCTTTAGCTAAAGCTATTTCACCTTGCTCGTCTAGATTAGAGTTAGGCTCATCTAGCACTACAAGTTTAGGGCTACCATATAAGGCTCTAGCCAAGCCAATTCTCTGTCTTTGACCGCCTGATAAGTTTCCACCAGTCACCCCAATCACCGTGTCATAGCCCTCAGGTAAGCGCAAAATAAGTTCATGAACATCACTCATTTTAGCGGCAGCAATAACCTTTTCAGCATCAAGCTCACCAAATCGAGCAATATTTTCGCTAATTGTCCCTTCAAATAATTCAATATCTTGCGGTAAATAGCCAATAAACGGACCCAATTCCATTCTATCCCAAGCAAAAACATCTGCCCCATCTAAGCGTATTTTGCCATTAGCTGCAGGCCAAATTCCCAATAAAGCTCTTACTAAGGTTGATTTTCCTGCTCCACTGGGGCCAATAATACCCACGGAATCTCCTGAATTAATCGTCAAAGACAAGCCTTTAATCACAGGCGTTTTTGCACCTGGAGGAGCAATAACCGCCTGTTCTATTTGAATAGAGCCTTTGGGCTCAGGCAAGGACATTTTCTCTTTGTCCTCGGGGATTTGTAGCAATAGCTCATTTAAGCGCATATATTGTGCACGCGCCAAAATAAAGCCTTTCCAGCTGCCAATCATTAAATCTATCGGTGCAAGAGCGCGACCTAATAAAATTGACCCTGCAATCATTAGTCCCGGTGAAATTTCTTGTTGAATAGCCAAATAAGCCCCTAAACCTAAAACTAAAGACTGGAATAACATTCTTAATGTTTTTGATATTGCAGCAATCAGGCCTGCACGCGAACTTGCAATCGCTTGCAAAAATAAAACCTTTTTACTCCCCTTTAACCAACGTTGATGAATATTTTCTAACATCCCCATTGACTCAATAACCTCAGCATTTCTAAGGTTTTTATTAACTAAAGCCCTTCCTTGAGCCGCTAAACCATTGGCCTCTTCAAGAATTTTATGAGTGCTCTTCTCATTGAGAATTGCCAATATAATCAAAACTATTGCTGCAAAGACAGCAACCCATCCATAATAGGGATGAAATAAAAACATTAAGGCAACATAAATTGGTAACCAGGGCGCATCAAAAAAGGCGAACAATCCATTACCGGTTAAAAACTGTCGTAATGAAGTTAGATCATCTAACGGCTGTGCACTTGCTTGCTGTCCTCCCGTATATAAAGATTTTTTATAGGCAATTGTAAATAAACGCTTATTAAGTAAAGTTTCTAATTTAGCACTTACTCTAACTAGAATTTGTGAGCGCACCCATTCCAATGCGCCTTGTGTACTAAAAATCGCAATAACGATCAAGGTCAGCATTAACAATGTTTCTTCACTTCTGCTGCTAAGTACACGATCATATAGCTGCAA
Source organism: uncultured Methylomarinum sp. (assembly GCA_964474415.1). Lineage (GTDB taxonomy): Bacteria > Pseudomonadota > Gammaproteobacteria > Methylococcales > Methylomonadaceae > Methylomarinum. The sequence continues at coordinate 19,075 of CAYYSO010000014.1, forward strand.
CATATAGATGGTTGGCGTAAGCATTAGCAAATTGATCACTAAACTGAATGCTGCCGCCGAAAGAAATGCCCCTTTACAAAGCATTAATGCCTTTTGTAAATCAGATTTTATTGCTTTGTTACCCATATAAATTTTTTTTGTTCTACAGTAAGAAAAATTGAACTTATGCTTTACGCCTATTTAAAACTGATTAAAGACTTGGTGCTACACTGATTAGTTTTCAATCACAAATTAAGATAACGGTCAAACAACCCGTTATTTTAACTCACATTCTATTCAGTTAAAACAGATATAATATATTGTTCAGCTACCCATATGGCTTTTCCTGATTACGTATCAGGAACGTATATGAAATAACTTCGACAAGTAGCTTTAGCATAGGCTGAGGGCGGATGCAGGAGGTAGGGAGGGCAACGCATGGAGCAGCTGCCGAAAACGTAGCGACGCGCTTTTTGTCACGAAATGAACCCCAGCATTTTCTAACATTCTGCCGGGTATAAAATCGTACATAATCTGTAGGATGCACTGAAGAACAAAGCGCATCAATAACCTGCTATGCACCCCCTTCGACGCCACATTCTACAAGTAACTTTACATCTAAAATATATTTTTCTAGCTATTTGGCATCTATAAACCAGGAGAAAAATATGTATGAAATTGTCGAATTTCAACTGTCTACTCTCAAGCTCATATCTAGGCAAAAATATCATCATCAATAATTGTGTGCATTGCAGTAAGTATATTTTGCCCCGCAGGAAAGTCAGCACCTATAGGATTGCTTATTTCCAAAAAAAACGTCTCATCACTTTCGCTAATGGTATCCGCCATAATTTCAATCGCTATCGCAGTGCTTGTTTTACCGGCTTCGATAGTTGCTATACCCGACACGGCAATGAAGTCAGCTCCAGCTGTCGCCGTTCCATCCAGCGTTCTATATTCAACAGAGGCGTTAATTGATAAAGGCGCATCAATGGATAATAAAAAATAATTAATATGATTCTGGTTGCCTTCTACAGGTTTCTGTATTACTTCGGCGGGAGTTGTGGGAACGGGCGTTGTAAACAATGAGGTTAAAACAGTCTGATCCTGGAACTGCAGTCGCTCTATTCCCATTAAACTATCCACGCCTTCATTTCCAGCAGATGTTACAATCAACTCCCCAGAACTTTGAGCTTGCACACTATATTGACTTAACAAGCCTTGATAAATAGCAGTATCATTTCCGGCACCACCGATTAAAGTATCATTACCTTGCCCCCCCTTCAGCTGATTATCAGCCGCATTACCTGTTAACTGATCATTGCCCTTACCGCCAATGACATTTTCAATAACAACATCGAAAGCAATCGCTATATTATCGGTTGCTGCCGATACTACAATCCCCCGGTTTGAATCCCAAGTTTCTTTTATACCTATAGAGCTAAATTTACCGGCATTAAGATCAACCTTAAGCGCCATAGTTTGATTTGATAAGTCAAAAGTATCATTGCCTCCTGCATCCCAAATAGCCTTGAACTCTGCTTTAGCTGCGCTAAAGGTATAAACATCATCTCCGGCATGCGTAGCCATATTTTTTCCATATAAATACTGAATCGCCTGTATGTCATACAACATAGGCGATGTCGCTTGAACTGAATACCATGAATAACCACCGTGATTATTCCGAACAAAGGTGTCGCCCACACCAGCATAGGCTTTTTCCGCCATGACTGTATATTGAGTCGTATTTTCAGCTCCCGCTAAAACAGCGCCATTATCCTTATTGGCATCAAAAGGGTGAGCCAAGCCAATTGCATGACCTATTTCATGCAAAAATGTTTTATAACCAAAAGACCCCGGAAGGTAAGTACCCCCAAAATTTACATCCAGCCAAATATCACCGGCTTCCGCTTCTGATCCTGGAACATAAGCCCACCCAGCTACGCCAGGGGTATCCGTTACCTTTTGACTAAAGGCAACACGGATGTCACCGTATGTTTGCGTATCTGCTACCTCTATAAATTGAATATTAGCAACCTCAGACCACGCTGCTAAGGCGTTCCGAAAAGACGCCCTCTGCGAAGCATTTAAAGCACTCCAACTTGATGACTCACCACCCAAATAATTGTTTACCCAATACGCTGTCCCCTCTGGAATACTATAAGTTAAGGCAGTACTCGCACCTAGCTTTATTCCCCATTGACGGCCTACAAGCAATGCATCAATCGTATTATTATAAGAAACGGGTGTTTTAATATTATTTGCCATATTAATTATTCCCAGGATTCCTGTATTTCACTTCTCCACATCATTCTTTATCTCACCAACTTAACTCTTAATGCCTACACCTTGCCAGGAGGTTAAATCTTTGGCTTAAATACATCTAAAGACTCATACAGTTTCCGTGTCCCCCTGAAAAATTAAAAGCTTTGTGGCGTTTAGTGGGTACCGAAAGCCCACAATTCCCATCTAACCACTTCTTGATATTACCTGCCCAAGGAAAAGGGGTAGGCTTATAATACCACTCCATACCCAGACCTTTAAGAATAGAATTTGCCGGTAAATTGGCGCTGTGATTAAAAAACTCTGCGAAAGAACGTGCAGTTTGTTCGATCAAACAGATTATGAAGAATGTTTCCTATCTAAGACGCCATTTTCGAGATAAAGTTGTTCTTTTCTTTATTGCTGCGCTGGGATTATAGTAAAGTAACTTAAAATATATGCGATTAAGCAATTTAACCACGTGGAGTATAGATATTTTCATGTCCGTATTGAGACTTGCTGTTGCCATATTCCGTTTGATTTAGGTTGTAAAGTTTGCGAATGACTCATCTGTGCCTTCCAAATTATCGTACAGCAGGTTTGATGTACCGCAACCATTTTGCATAAATACTGCTTCAAATATGAAAATTCTTTTAACTGGTGCTACGGGTTTTGTGGGGCGAGCGTTGACGCGAGAACTACTTTCTTGTGAGTTCGAGGTAATAGCGGTTGTGCGTCACATATCTGCGAATTTACCCGCTAAAGTTCAACAACAAATAGTAAATGACATTTCATCTGAAACTGAATGGACATCGGCTTTGCAAGATATTAATGTGGTGATTCATACAGCTGCTCGCGTTCATGTGATGAATGACGCGGTTACAAACCCCTTATCAGAATTTGCAAAAATCAATGTTGCCGGTACACTCAATCTCGCTCGACAAGCGGTTAACGCAGGGGTTAAGCGTTTTATCTTTATCAGTTCGATAAAGGTGAATGGTGAAACAACGAGATTCGGCCATCGATTTGGTCCCGATGACATTGTTGAAGTCACTGAGCCATACGGTTTATCAAAATATCAAGCGGAACAAAAGTTATTGGCTTTAGCAAAAACAACAGGCCTGGAGGTCGTTATTATTCGGCCGCCGCTAATCTATGGGCCGGGTGTAAAAGCGAATTTTTATTCCATGATGAAATGGATTTATAGAGGCGTACCTCTACCATTGGGAAGGATAGATAATAAACGTAGTTTTGTAGCGTTAGACAACCTGGTTGATTTGACTGTTACCTGCATCGATCATACAAAAGCAGCCAATGAAATATTTCTTATTTCAGATGGTGAGGATGTTTCAACAACTGAACTTTTGCAAAAGGTGGCTAAAGCTTTCGGAAGAAATCCTTTATTGTTACCCGTTCCTGTTGGAGTAATGAAGTTAGCTGCCAAACTTTTAGGTAAAGGTGATATGGCGGATCGTTTATTTGGATCGTTGCAGGTGGATGATTCTAAAACAAAAGAGCGGTTAGGCTGGGAGCCTGTTATTACGATGGATAAACAGTTACAAAAAACTGCCGATGCGTATTTGAACGAAAAGATTGTTTGATTGAATTTTGGCTATTATCGCTTCTGGCACTCATCTTTTACCAATTTTTTGTTGCGCATTCTGGTAAAATTGGCTTTAGAATGATCTAGATTTTGTACTATTTGTAAGAATTCAGGGGAAATTAAGTCATTAAGTAGAATGATAGTTTAATTGTTGTGGCATAGGCACCGCAAATCATGAAGATTTTTTGTCTAAGCATTACCTGCGTATTTGAATGAAAAGACAGTTTGATTTGATCCTTGCTATTTTTTGCTCGGTTGTTTTTTTGTTACCGATTCTGTTGATAACCCTTCTGGTAAAATTAACATCAAAAGGGCCAGCTTTGTATTGGTCTGACCGAGTAGGTAAAGATAATCGAATATTTAAAATGCCGAAGTTTCGTAGTATGAAGATGGATACCCCTGCTGTGGCAACACATTTACTGCGAAACCCAAGGAGTGTTTTAACGCCGATGGGAAACTTTTTACGTAAAACCAGTCTGGATGAATTACCCCAACTATGGAGTATTTTAAAAGGTAATATGAGTTTTGTCGGACCAAGACCGGCATTGTTTAATCAAGATGATTTGATAGCATTACGTACACAGCATGATGTTCATAGACTTGTACCCGGATTGACAGGATGGGCCCAGGTGAATGGGCGTGATGAGTTGCCGATTCCGGAAAAAGTAGCCTTGGATGTTGAGTATATGAAGCGGCAATCCTTTCTTTTTGATTTAAAAATTCTCTGGTTAACTTTTTTGAATGTTATTCGTAGCGATGGTGTTTCCCATTGAGTTGTTTGGGAATGCGAATGAATTCGCAGATGCCCAACTTATTCCGAGCCCATTTCTAAGGAAAAAATAGTTGCGCATGATTTTCCTTCATTTCCGCCTTCCCGGCAATATTTATATAGCACATTTAATTTTTTAACAATGAAAAAATTAGCATACTGGTTTCTTGGTCTTTCCCGGCGCACAAAAGCAGGTATCTTGATCAGTATGGATATTGCGTTTGCAATATCAGCTTTATGGACAGCATTTTCTTTACGACTGGGCGAATGGTATATGCCCAAGGGCGATATTTGGATTTTGTTTTATATCAGCCCCATTCTTGCAGTACCTATCTTTATAAAATTTGGTTTATATCGTGCCATTATTCGTTACATAGGCGGGCGAGCATTATGGGCTATCTTTCAGGCGGTAACGCTTTATGCATTAATTTTTACCGTTGTTGTTTTTCAATCGGGTATTAGCTTAGTACCCAGAACAGTTCCGCCTTTAAATGGGTTGGTTCTTTTGCTTTTTGTCGTCGGCAGTCGTTTTATTGCGAGATGGTGGCTGGCTGATGCCTATTCACAATTAGGAGGAAATGTATCCAGGGGGAATAGCGAAAAGAAAGTCATCATTTATGGGGCTGGTAGTGCAGGTATACAGTTAGCTATGGCGTTAGAATGTGGGCAAGAGTTTAAACCGGTTGCCTATATAGATGATGACAAGTCATTACATAGACAGAAGGTCAATGGACTGAGAATTTATCCCATAACTTCATTGAGCTACCTGATTGAGCGGCATGACGTTTCCGATGTTTTGTTGGCAATTCCTTCTATAACCCGAGCACGCAGAAGTGAAATTATCAGACTGTTAGAACCGTATCCTGTACATGTAAGAAGTATGCCGGGGATGGCGGATATCGCGCAAGGTAAAATCAAGTTTGATGAGTTACAGGAAGTTGATATTGCTGACTTACTGGGTCGTGATGCCGTTGAGCCTGATCAGGCCTTATTTCATGCCAATATAGTCGGAAAAGTTGTCATGGTGACCGGCGCAGGAGGCTCTATAGGTTCAGAACTTTGTAGGCAAATTATAAATCTGCAACCTGAAAAACTCATACTTTTTGAATTAAATGAGTTTGCACTTTATTCAATAAATAAAGAATTAAATCATGCTGTCATAAAACAAGGGGAATCTCATCAAGTTAAAATCATTCCACTTTTAGGTTCAGTTGCGGATAATACGCGAGTAAAAAAAATCTGTAAAACCTTTAAGGTACAAACTATTTATCATGCAGCAGCGTACAAACACGTACCTATGGTTGAGCAAAACCCAGGAGAGGCCATTAAAAATAACATCCTGGGTACGCTTACTGTTGCCGAGGCCGCTATTGATGCTGATGTCGAAACTTTTGTTCTCATTTCTACTGATAAGGCGGTACGACCCACTAATACTATGGGAGCGACAAAACGTTTTGCTGAATTAATACTGCAGGCTTTAAGTTTAGAAAGAAAACATAATACCTGCTTTACCATGGTGCGTTTTGGTAATGTGTTGGGCTCTTCCGGTTCCGTGATTCCTTTATTTAGAGAACAAATTGCGCGCGGCGGCCCGGTTACGGTAACCGATTCACGTATTATCAGATATTTTATGACTATGCCGGAAGCTGTTCAATTGGTTATTCAGGCAGGTGCGATGGGGAAAGGAAGTGATGTATTTGTTTTGGATATGGGTGAGCCGATTCGGATTCTGGATTTAGCTAAGCGAATGATTCATTTGAGTGGTTTGGAAATAAAAGATGATGTAAATCCAGCAGGAGATATAGAAATTAAATTTACCGGATTAAGATTTGGTGAAAAGCTTTATGAGGAGTTGTTGATCGGTGAAAATGTATCAGATACCCTTCATCCAAGAATTATGCGGGCGGAAGAAGAAGTGATTACCTGGTCAGAGCTGGAGGCAATAATTGTCAATCTAAGGATGGCTGTCCAGAATGATGATGTGGTTGGAGCTAGAAACATTCTTAAACAGAGTATTTCGGGGTTTTCGCCGCAATGCGAGATCTGTGATTGGCTGTGGCTACATGATAATAAGGTATCCACTTTAAATTCCAGGATACCACTTGACTTATAAAAACATCAACCATTAACAATCAATCAGTTAATTTAATCGTTTAGATGCTGAGGCACCACTGCCATTAATCTAAAAAGATCAGCTGGGCGCGGAATTATAGTGCAAGATATTAGTTTCACCCATTCGGTTAAGTGGGCATTTTTTGAATGCACATGGATGTGCCGAATGCAGATAATACAGGAGCTATGGAAATTTTGAACGTATGAGTTATATTCAATTCAACGCCACCAATCGGATCAAGACAGACGCTAAACGCACTCCTTATCCTCAGCATTATCTTACCCATGGACAAAAAAAAGCCTCCCCATGCTTTGTGCAAGGGAGGCCGGAAAGTCAAGCAGAGTGTTATGAGGAGGTTCCACTTGTTTTACAACACCAAGGAGGTAGTTACAACTGTTCGAGCTTAGCTGTTCAGCCTGGCTCTCATGACAATGTTGCTGAAAATAGCAGCGCTGCCGAATAAAACGGTAGAAATAATAAACAAACCTGAAATAAAACTCCAGATACCGGTGATAAACAGGAATCCTATAAGAATATCTTTGTTTATATCATTCATTTTTGTACAAATAACCTTTTTTGTGTAAGTGATAAACAACAATTTGTTGTGAAGTTGCCGCATACTATACAGGCTTAAAAAAAGTTTACAATATGGCTTTTTATAAATAGATTGTATTTATTTAAGAAACAATTAAAATGTCAATAGTTTTGTTTTTTAAGCTATTGAGAGGTCGGGTTATGGATAAGCTAACCAGTATGAATGTTTTTGTGCGGGTGGCAAAAGTGGGTAGTTTTGCCGGCGCAGCACGGGATCTGGGTATATCGCGGGCAATGGCAACCAAGCATATCATGCAATTGGAAAGTGAGCTGAATACCCGTCTGTTTAATCGCACCACACGCAGCTTAAATCTAACCGAGGTAGGAGAATCATACCTGGAACGTTGCCAACAGGTATTGCTGGATGTGGAAGAAATGGAAGCGGCAGTAACTCATTTACAGCATGAACCGCGAGGTATATTGAAAATCAGCGCTCCCCCCGTTCTTGGCGCCACCCAAATTGCCAAGGCATTGACTCAATATTTGAAAGAATATCCGGATTTGTCGGTGGAAATGATTTTAAAAGGGGGTCAGGTTGATC
>CAYYSO010000015.1:0-25469 GCA_964474415.1 uncultured Methylomarinum sp.
GAGCCCCGGATTGTGATTCCGGTTGTCGTGGGTTCGAGCCCCATCGTTCACCCCACATTCATATTTTTAGCCCCCTTAAACTCATCTCGCTTATTTTCCTGCACTAAACCTTAACTTCAAATCGAATTTAAGAACGCAAATATACGCCCCTCACAAACAACAGCGTTCCACCTTATCTTCCCAAAAAATTGCACAGCTAAACCACCACATCACCTCCAATCCATTACAACCGGAATCTTTTTGATACCCAGGCAAATCAGTTTTCTCGTCGGTAGATATATCCTTAATCAGTGTACCTTTGAAATTTCAGATACTTATCATAACCTAATTCACTCGCATACCGACTATAAGTGCTCTACAATTGAAATGCAAACACTATTTATAGTTGACTTTTAAAGCAAAATCATTCAATTTAAGCATCTGGAAAGGCAGTAATCGCTTGGTTCAGATTAACCGCAAACTGAATATAAAGCGAAGCCATCCAAAAGCTTTAAAACTAATATTAGTCTTAATAACACAAAATCGTATTCTGTCGCGTAACAGAATACCAGGAGGAAACATAATGAAGAAGCCTGTAAAAAGCTGGCTGCTTGCTTCAACTGTAGCTACTTTACTTGCTGCACCCACTGTATCTACTGCTAACAGCGGCGTTGAAAAACTGACTCAAAACCCTGCCAACTGGGCAACATGGGGTGGTAACTATGCCGGCACCCGTTATAGTAAACTGGATCAAATCAATTCTAAAAACGTCAAAAATCTGCAACCAGCCTGGTCTTTTTCTACTGGTGTTTTGCGTGGTCATGAAGGCGGTCCTTTAGCTGTTAATGGGGTTTTATACATACACACTCCTTTCCCTAACACTGTTTATGCAATCGATCAAAAAACTCAATCGGTCATCTGGGAATACACACCAATTATGGATGCTGACGTCACTATCCCGGTAATGTGTTGCGACACTGTTAACCGCGGCCTGGCTTATGGCGACGGCAAAATCTTCTTACAACAATCCGATACGGTTTTAACAGCTTTAGATGCGAAAACGGGTAAGCGTGTATGGAGCGTTCAAAACGGCGATCCAAAACTAGGCATGACCAACACCAATGCACCTCTAGTTGTTAAGGACATGGTTCTAACCGGTATTGCCGGCGGTGAATTTGGTGTTCGCGGCTTCCTGGCGGCTTACGACATTCGTACTGGTGAACTGAGATGGAAAGGCTATAGCATGGGGCCTGATTCAGACACTTTGATCAATTCAAGTAAAACTACAACCTGGGAAAATGGTAAAGTCCGGAAAGTAGGCACTAACTCCAGTCTGAAAACCTGGGAAGGCGATCAATGGAAAATTGGTGGCGGCACAACTTGGGGTTGGTACAGCTATGACCCTGATCTGAATCTAGTGTATTACGGTTCCGGTAACCCTTCTACCTGGAATCCTGTACAACGTCCTGGTGACAATAAATGGTCCATGTCTTTATGGGCTCGTGATGCAGATACCGGTGAAGTTAAATGGGTTTACCAGATGACTCCGCATGATGAATGGGATTATGACGGCATCAACGAAACTGTTCTGGTAGATCAAAAAATCAAAGGTAAAATGCGCAAAACTATCGTGCATTTCGACCGTAACGGTTTTGGTTATACCTTGGATCGCGTTACTGGTGAGCTGTTAGTTGCTGAAAAATTCGACAAAACAGTTAACTGGGCAAGTCACGTTGACATGAAAACCGGTCGTCCACAAGTACAGGATGAATTCAGTACCGAATTCCATGGTGAAGACGAAAATACTACTGACATCTGTCCTGCAGCATTAGGCGCTAAGAACCAGCAACCAGTTTCTTACTCTCCACAAACAGGTTATTTCTACATCTCTGGTAACCACCTGTGCATGAACTACGAGCCATTCGAAGTTTCTTATACAGCAGGTCAGCCATATGTAGGCGCCACTCTAACCATGAGGCCCGCTCAAGGCGATGTAAAAACCGGCAAAGCTGACGGTTCTCACAACCTGGGTCAGTTCACAGCATGGGATGCGACAACCGGTAAAATTGCATGGTCCAATAAAGAGCAATTCTCTGTTTGGTCTGGCTCTGTAGCGACTGCCGGCGGCGTTGTTTTCTACGGTACACTGGAAGGTTACCTTAAAGCAGTAGATGCTAAAACCGGTAAAGAACTATACAAATTTAAAACACCTTCAGGCATTATCGGTAACGTTAATACCTGGGAATATAACGGCAAACAATATGTTGGCGTATTATCAGGTATCGGTGGCTGGGCAGGTATCGGTATCGCTGCCGGCCTGGACACTGGTGAAGAGTCTTCCAACTCAGAAGGTTTAGGTGCAGTAGGCGCATATAGAAGTTTAAGCTCTTACACTAAACTGGGTGGTACATTAACTGTATTCGCTTTACCTGGTAAATAAGTATAACCTTTCTTTAGAAAGACTTTGCCTGCAGGGATGTAGGTCCTTGGCGTGAGCAGGGATGCGGAAGCCATAAAAAGAGCCTTGGTCGTCCTTATTTCGGCCGAGGCTTTTTTAGTTGTATAACCCCCGGTCTCTACAATTTAGATCGCTTGAAGTGCAAGCACAAAGAGGATTGTAATGAATGTAAAAACTGGCCCTATTAAAATTTTTGCAAGCTGCTGTCTGCTGCTGACAGCTATTAGCAGTCATGCTCAGGAAAAATTTAGAGTCTGCGCCGACCCGCTAAATCCCCCCTATTCCACTAAAGCGCAAACCGGCTACGAAAATAAAATCGCCAAATTATTTGCCGACCAATTGAACCAGGAACTCGAATACTACTGGTTTCCTCAACGTATTGGCTTTATTCGTAATACATTGAAATCTGAAATCGAAAATACCGGCCAATTTAAATGTGATGTGGTAATGGGAGTGCCGTTAGGATTTGATTTTGCTAAAACAACCAAACCCTATTTCCATTCAACTTATACTTTGTTAATTGCCAAAGGACGTGGCTGGGATGACATTACCACAGCCTCACAACTTGCAAATTTACCCTTACAGCGTCAAGAAGCGCTTAAAATAGCCATGTTTGACAGAGGCCCCGGCACTGCATGGTTACAAAAGTACGGTCTGTTGGATCAAGGCATTCCTTATCAAAGTATGACCGGCGACGACAAAAATAATGTCGCCATGCAGATTGAGAAAGATATCAAAAATGGTGTCATTGATATGGTTATACTGTGGGGACCCATGACAGGTTATATCACCTCACAAAGTCCTGAGGGTAGCTATACGGTAATCCCGATGCAATCCGCACCCGATATAAAATTTGATTTTTCCATGAGTATGGCCGTCCGCTACGGAGACAACCAAAGAAAAGCCTTACTCGAAAGCCTGATCGACAAAAATTTCACACAGATTCAAGCTATTATCAAAGGCTATAACATCCCGGTTCTGCCAATTCCTGAACAGCATAGAAAAGATGATGACTGATTCAGCTTGGTAGCGTAATTCCAAAAGGTGCAAAATTTTATACCATTTTATCTGTTTTGCATAGGCTCCACAAAGTAAAGCGTGCTCCATACACTGTCAGGTACGCTACGCTTTACCCTACCTTTCGCCTTTTTCAACAACGCCCGAATAAACCGACCAAATGTTTTAACCGTCCCACATATTCTTCAGACAACTGATTCCAGTCAAAACGCCACAACCAGTTACCTTCCGTCGTACCGGGTGTATTCATTCTGAACTCGGAACCTAAACACAAAACATCCTGCATGGGAATAATGGCCAAATTCGCTACTGAGGCCAATGCCGTACCCACCAATGTAAACGGCATCTCGGTTTGGGAAAAACCAAGATATTCGTACACCCGAAACTTTTCTTCATCATTGAGACTATTAAACCATCCCAATGTTGTATCATTATCATGAGTTCCGGTGTATATTACACTGTTGTGTGGGCAATTATGCGGTAAATAGAGATTATCTGCTCCCCCACCAAAAGCAAACTGCAGAATTTTCATGCCGGGTAAATTAAAATCATCCCTCAATGCTTCAACATCATCGGTAATAATACCCAAATCTTCAGCAACCAAGGACAAAGAAGAGTACTCATCGTTAATTGCCTTTAACAAAGCATGTCCCGGCGCGGCAATCCATTGACCGTTGATGGCGGTATCTTCATTGGCAGGAATTTCCCAGGCTGCCACAAGCCCTCTAAAATGATCGATGCGTAACACATCAAACAATTCGTCCTGGGTTTTTATTCTTTCCAGCCACCATTTAAAATCTGTTTTTTGTAGATATTCCCAATCATAATGGGGGTTTCCCCAACGTTGCCCATTCTCAGAAAAATAGTCCGGCGGCACCCCCGCCACCACGTCCATTTCTCCATTCTTATCCAGTTTGAATGCCTGACGGTTGGCCCAGACATCTGCACTGTCATATGAAACAAAAATAGGAATATCCCCAAACAGCAAAACATCATACTGCTGGGCAAAAAGCTTTAATTCCTGCCATTGTCTGAAAAAAATATACTGTTCAAATTTTATTGTTTCAATAATCTTACTTAAACGCTGTCTTGCTGCCTTAATCGCCTGTGGTTTTCTGTACTTCAGATCTTCTGGCCACTGGTTCCAACTGCGTTTCCCAAACTCATTGCGTAGCGCATAAAATAAGGCAAACTCATCCAGCCAGAAGGCCTTTTCCATACAAAAACTGACAAAATCCTCCTCTTCAGAAACACCTGCCAACTCCTTAAAGCCTTGAAAGGCCTTGGTAACCAGACAGCTTTTTGAAAAACTACTACTAGCATGACAATCACCACTACATTCAGTCTGCTGCAGCCATCCCCTGGTTTCCAACCACTCCAGACTAATTAAGGCGGGGTTGCCGGCATGTGCTGACATACATTGGTAAGGTGAACCATCGCCATGTGGAATACCCAACGGTAATGTTTGCCAGACGGTAATACCTGTATCATGAAGAAAGCGAATAAAATTATAAGCCTCTTCCCCTAAGTCACCACATCTACCCGCACCAGGCAAAGAAGTGACATGCAGCAATATGCCTGCACGACGTTTTTTAAAATGGTTATTCATACCTGATTATTAAGAATGATTCAATTTAACCCGATTAAGGTTGTCGGATCAGCCTTTTGGTTACCCAACAACTCTACAAGTATTTTTGCAAGGCAATTAGGACGACTCACATGGCGAACGGAATAGCTTCGATTAGGTTTCGTTGCCGCGCCGCATAGCCCCCCCCATGTCAGGCGCCCCCGATCCCTGAGTAAATGACAGAGCAAGATACTCAGGAGGCTCTTCGCCTAATAAATGATATAAATTTTTCAGATTTAGCCGATACTGCTTTTCAAAATCACTGACAGCCTCCCCCGGGTTATAGTCTCCAAACCACCAGAACCAGTCAGAGCCTTCACATACAGCAAGCTGCAATTCAGCTTCCTTAATGTCCTGCTCGGTTAATTTACCAGTTGCAACCGCTCTGTCAAAAGTCTGTTTAACATCTCCCAGCATATCCCAGCCGCGATTCTTGTCAGGACTGCCAATCCAGGTGGAAAAAGTCCCGTAAACCCAACTACCGGCCACCAGTCTTGACAGAGGTTTTACCACTACATTTTCAGCCAGACATTCAGAAAAAGTCGTCAGTTCAATAATAGGGTGTTCAGTCAAACGCTGATATAAAGCACTCAGAAAATGATAACCGTTTTCAGGAAAATATTCCCAGGCATTTTCACCATCCATAATAATGGACACCACACTCCCTTCCGGTTCATGATGAGCGATATTTTCCAGATGATAAATCAAATCAGCCACTGCATCATCGGCATGCCATTTAGAATATTCAAACCCTATCAGATCAGATAAGCCGTCATCACGAAAAAAACAAACTGACTCAACTTCATTAACCCGGAAAGGATAATGGACAGCATTATGATCTGCATCAGAAGCATTCAAACTATTATGTAAAACATTACCGCCCGTTGCCGCCCATTTAAAACCGAACTCTGCCAGAATTTCCAGTGTCCGAACGCTGACGCTGCCTTCGGAAGGCCAGCAACCATCAGGTCTGAAACCAAAAAAATGCTGAAAAGTATCCAAACCTTTCTGCAGATGCCATTTTACCCGGCTTTCCCCTCCAGGATAATGCTCAAGTTCCGGCAAAGGTGCGTCAGGCACCGCCTCATGTGCCGCTTTAATATCCAGCATTAGCGGTATGATGGGGTGAGCATAAGGAGTCACGGATAATTCTATCCGACCTTGCTCTGCTAACGTTCTATATCGGCCAATAACCCCATTAACCAGATCACCAATAACTTTAATTAATTCAATTTTGTCATCAGTAGTGAAGTTTTGACCTTGTTCTATCAGCTTTTGCACACGGCTGTCACTAAGCTTGACAGTCTCTCCCAGCCATGCCAGGTGATACCATACCAGCATATCAACGAAAAACTGCGAATTTAAGTATTTAACAGCTTCCGGACGAGTCTCCACCCAACTTGCCATGTCAATCAATTCGGCAAAAACCGGATAACGTTTGATCTGCCTTTCCCGATTTGCTTTTTTGCAGTCTCTGATCAATTTTAATCGTTCAGATACACCGGCAGGAGCGGATAAATCTGCTAACGCCGCCAGCAAGGGATCCTTAATTTTACGTCGTTCGCTCAGGAAACATTTGATCTGAGCGGCATAATCCTCAATCTGTTCCAGCAGTATCGGAGCAAAATTGACTACAGCTTTTGCATCCGGAACCGCTTCCAGATGCGCCGCCATATCGACATAGTCTTTAATCACATGCAGATAAGTCCAGGGTAATTTAAACTCACCAGTCTGCCTGTCTCTGTATTCGGGCTGATGCATATGCCAGCACAGCACCAATCTAAGCTTGTTATCTGACAAAATGACGCCTATGTCCTAACATATCGGATGTTACCAGAACCACTCCACCTGGACTGACATGAAAACGCCTTTCGTCATCTTCCCTATTTTCGCCGATCACAGTGCCTTCCGGCACATCACAACCCTTTTCAATGATAGCTCTGGTGATACGGCAATGTCTGCCGACATTAACCTCTGGTAAAATCACCGAATCCTGTACCACACTGAAAGAATTCACTCTAACCTGAGAGAAAAGCAAAGAATGTCTGACTGTGGCCCCCGAAACCACGCACCCTCCAGATACCATTGAATCAATAGCCTGCCCTCTTCTGTCATCATCATCAAAGACAAATTTAGCCGGAGGGGCTTGTAGTTGATGAGTCCAAATAGGCCAGGTTTTGTCATACAGGTTCAGGTCCGGTTTGACGCCAATCAACTCCATATTTGCAGACCAGTAAGCATCAATAGTACCAACATCTCGCCAGTAACTTTGACCACCGCTTTGCATATCAAGAAACGGATAGGCATTAACCCGATATTTATCGATTACCGAAGGAATAATATCATGTCCAAAGTCTCTACTTGAGTTTGGGGTATCGGCATCTTTGATCAACTGTTCAAATAAAAAGTCGGCATTGAAAACATAAATCCCCATCGAAGCCAGCGCTGTGTCGGTTTTGCCCGGCATCACCGGAGGATTATCCGGCTTTTCGACAAAATCAATTACTCGCCGGTCATCATCCACATGCATAACGCCAAATGCCTTGGCATCTTCCAGGGGTACTTCCAGGCAACCGATAGTTAAATCCGCGTTGTTATCCACATGATCGGCCAGCATCGCGCCATAATCCATTTTGTAGATATGATCACCCGCCAGAACCAGAATAAATTCCGGGTTACGATGCCGCAGGATATCAATATTCTGATAAATGGCATCCGCTGTTCCAAGATACCAGTCATGCTCTGAATGTCTTTGTTGAGCGGGCATTAAATCAACAAATTCATCAAATTCACCACGTAAAAAACCCCAGCCCTGTTGAATATGCCTGATTAATGAATCGGCTTTGTACTGAGTCAAAATGCCGATTTTCCGTATCCCCGAGTTGATGCAATTTGATAACGGAAAATCGATAATTCTGAATTTCCCACCAAAGGGAACTGCCGGCTTCGCCCGCCAATCGGTCATATCCTTCAAGCGGGAACCTCGCCCACCTGCCAGAATCAAAGCAATTGTATTTCGGGTTAAGTGACTGACAAAACGTTCTTTGTGTTGTTTATTCTCGTCTGACATTTTTATCCCCTTCGGATAAGCAGTTAGTTATTCTTAATTCTTAGATCGATATATCATCAAGCTTATTATCATAACCGCCTGAGCACAACAAAAAATATGGTGATATTTTGTACGAGAGGTAAGTTATTGAAAGCACATGATCATCAGTCGCATGAATATGCCAGAGCGCTACATGAACGCATTCACGCTAATCTTGTTATTCCAACAGCTTACCTCTTTCTCTGAGATTTTCCGTTTACAGAGATCATAACCAGATTTTTCTACATCCAACAGTAAACGAAATAGTCGAAGTCTGGCAACATTACTTCATTCCCATCCCTTAATTTGATAACATTCTTGGTAAACACACACTCTTACTATACTGAGGCATTGCAAAATGAACAAGCAAATCGCACAAATCAAGCTTGATTCGGATACAACAAAAATTATAGACGCAAAGCATCATGATCCGTTTTCTGTGTTAGGTCCTCATATCGTTAATAGCAAAGATATTATCAAAGTTTTTTTACCGCATGCGGAAACAGTTCGGCTGGGGAAAAATGGACCGGAATTTGAGCGCATAACCGACACCGATATTTTTGTCTGCGAAGCGACAGAAAAAGACCTTGAAGATCATTATCAGTTGTATTGGGTAGATAAATACGGTCATAAACACCACCACTATGACCCATACGATTTTGGCCAGGTATTACCCGAATTTGACCAGCATTTATTTGGCGAAGGCCGTCATTGGCATATTTACCAGAAACTGGGAGCCCATCTGCATACTATAGACGAAATTGAGGGTGTTTTTTTTGCAGTCTGGGCGCCTAATGCCGAGAGAGTCAGCGTCATTGGCGATTTCAACCACTGGGACGGACGCTGTCACCCGATGCGCAATCTTGGCAACAGCGGCATTTGGGAAATCTTTATCCCCGGTTTAAAAGCAGGGTGTATTTATAAATTTGAAATCCTCAACCGTTATTCCGGTCAGGTTTTGGTAAAAACCGATCCTTACGGCCAGCAGTTTGAATTTCGCCCTCAAACCGCCGCGATTGTTTGCAGGGAAAACCATTACCCATGGCAAGATAGCAGATGGATGGATCAGCGTCAGCAACATAACTGGCTGCATGAACCCATGTCTATCTATGAAGTTCATATCGGCTCCTGGAAGCGTGATGCACAAGGTAATTTTATGAATTACCGGGTATTGGCTGAGCAAATGGTTGACTATGCCCAAAAAATGGGTTTCACCCATATTGAATTACTGCCCATCACCGAGCATCCTTTGGATGCCTCCTGGGGCTACCAGACTACTGGCTATTTTGCACCAACCAGTCGATTTGGTACGCCGGATGATTTTCGTTATTTTGTTGACTATTGCCATCAAAACAATATTGGCGTGCTACTCGATTGGGTTCCAGCCCACTTTCCAAAAGATGAGTTTGCTTTAGCACGATTTGACGGATCAGCGCTCTATGAACACGAAGACCCACGGCAGGGCGAACATCGTGACTGGGGTACGCTGATATACAACTACAGCCGCAATGAAGTCAAAAACTTTTTGCTTGCCAGCGCCTTTTTCTGGTTGGAGGAATTTCATCTTGATGGCTTACGGGTTGATGCTGTAGCTTCCATGTTGTATCTGGACTATTCCCGTGAAGATAACGACTGGATCCCTAATATGTATGGCGGTAATGAAAATCTGGAAGCCATTGATTTTCTGCGTCATCTAAATTCGGTTACTCATGAACAGCATCCCGGCACTGTCATCATGGCGGAGGAATCCACCTCCTGGCCCCAGGTAACCCGGCCGACCTGGACCGGTGGCCTGGGTTTCTCGATGAAATGGAATATGGGCTGGATGCATGATATTTTATCTTATATGCAACAGGATCCTGTTCATAGAATGCATCATCATGATCAACTGACTTTCGGCATGTTATATGCGTTTTCTGAAAACTTTATCCTGCCTTTTTCACATGATGAAGTGGTTCACGGCAAAAATGCCATGCTGAATAAAATGCCGGGCGATGAATGGCAACGCTTTGCCAATCTGAGACTCCTCTATACCTTCATGTTCACCTATCCAGGTAAGAAATTGCTGTTCATGGGGTGCGAATTCGGACAGGGTTCGGAATGGAATTTCAATCAGGCTCTGGATTGGTATGTAATGGATTATCCCGGTCACAAAGGACTACAGACACTGGTTAAAGACCTGAATAAAATATACACATCACATCCGGCGCTTTTTCAACATGATTTTGAAGAACAGGGTTTTGAATGGATTGATTGCCATGATGTCAATCAGTCTGTCATCAGCTATCGCCGTAAGACTAACAAGGAAGATTTGATCATCATCTTGAACTTCACCCCGGTTCCTAGAGAGCAATACCGCATTGGGGTTCCTGAACAAGGCAGCTATACGGAAATATTCAACTCTGATTCCAGCTACTACTATGGCAGTAATATTGGTAATGGGCAGGCATTATCAGAACCCGTACCCTGGATGAATCACAATCATTCGATTACAGTAACGCTACCGCCTTTGGCAGGCATTATTTTCAAACTTTAGTTCACTGAAAAGCCATGAAAAAAATACTCTTTGCAACCAGTGAAGCTCATCCACTGATTAAAACCGGAGGACTGGCTGATGTTGCCGGCAGTCTCCCCAAAGCACTGGCCGGACTAGGCCAGGAAATACGCCTGATCATACCGAATTATCAGACTATCCAGCATGCTGAACAACCACGCTATATCTGTACATTGCGGGTAGACAACCGGGATGTCAACATTCTGGAAACCCGACTTCCAGACAGTGAGGTAATAGTCTGGCTGGTCGATTACCGGCCTTTTTTCGATCACCCCGGTAACCCGTATGTGGATGAAAACGGCAATCCCTGGGACAACATTGCCGAGCGTTTTGCGCTGTTCTGCCGGATCGTAACTGAAGTGGCAATGGACAGAGCTTATCTGAACTGGAAAGCGAATATTGTCCATTGTAACGACTGGCAAAGCGGTCTGGTTCCGGCATTGTTATCACTTGAAGAATCATCCCCGGCCACAGTATTTACTATTCATAATCTGGCTTATCAGGGCCTGTTCCCCAACACTACATTCTATACACTGAATCTGCCGGGGCAATTATGGCATCATGATGGACTTGAATTTCATGACATGCTGTCCTTCATCAAAGGCGGATTGACCTATGCTGATCGCATCACCACCGTCAGTCCAACTTACGCACAGGAAATTCAAACACCTGAGTTCGGTTACGGACTGGAAGGTCTGCTTAGCCACAAACACGCTATTTTAAGCGGAATTCTCAATGGCATTGATTTGCAGCAATGGAATCCTGAAACGGATAAACACATCCACACAAACTACACCTCCCGGACGCTAAAGCAAAAACTGCTGAATAAAGCTGCTTTGCAAGAACGCATGTTCTTACCTGTTGATGAAACTATTCCAGTTTTCGGAATCATCAGCCGTCTGGTGGAACAAAAAGGCATAGACCTGATTTTAGCGTGTCTCCAGGACATGACTGAACTACCCCTGCAGTTTGTGTTGCTGGGCAGTGGTGATAAGAGTACTGAACTTAAATTACAGGACTTTGCCCGCTTATTTCCAGAAAAAATTGCGGTTACAATTGGCTACAATGAACAGCTGGCCCATCAAATTGAAGCCGGCGCCGATATTTTTCTGATGCCATCCAGGTTTGAACCCTGCGGCCTCAACCAAATGTACAGTCAACGTTACGGCACCATTCCCATCGTCAGAAAAACCGGCGGTCTGGCGGACACCATAGAAGATGCTGTACCTCATCATATTGAAGAGGGAACGGCAACCGGTATAAGTTTTAACGATGCCACACCCGGGGCGTTACTTGAAGCTATCAAACGCAGTATGATTTTATTTAAAAGCAAGGGCATCTGGAAACAGATCCAGCGTAGCGCCATGAAAAAGGATTTTTCCTGGCAAAATAGCGCCAGCCAATATTTAACGCTTTATAATGAGTTATAAAACAATATTACTGATATTACCATTTTTATTCAGCAGTACCGTTTCCGCCAGTGAAAAGGTACTGGAAGTCATTTCACTGCATAACAGACCGGCATCGGAATTGCTTCCCCTCATCAAACCATTACTGGAAGATGCTGATCGGGTCATAGACAATGGTAACCGTTTGATTGTTAAAACCACTACAGAGCGACTACCGGCCATTCAGTCCCTGGTAAAAAAACTGGATACCGCCTTAGTTAATCT
Source organism: uncultured Methylomarinum sp. (assembly GCA_964474415.1). Taxonomy (GTDB): domain Bacteria; phylum Pseudomonadota; class Gammaproteobacteria; order Methylococcales; family Methylomonadaceae; genus Methylomarinum. The sequence goes on from CAYYSO010000015.1 coordinate 12,397, forward strand.
ATCCATAACAGTTATTCAAAGCAAAATCAAAACAGCCAAAGACCTTAATGCTTCGGCCAACATATCAGTAAACTTTCCCGTTAATCAACCGGAAAAAGTCCGCGGCTATTTACACGGTCACATGGGCAACACCCAGGAACTTAACGACAGTGAAAACCGCCAGGTTCTAAGAACACTGGAAGGCCAGACAGCTTATATTAAAAGTGGTAAAATATATCCTCTACAAAGTATCAGTATTTATGATAGTGGTTATGGGTATCCATTTATCTCAACCGACACCCAGTTTATAGAAGCAAACACCGGCTTTGCCGTAATCCCCCGGTTATCAGGTGAGCAGGTTATTCTTGAAATATCACCTTGGTCTGACAACATAAACCAGAGCGGCATTATTGAAACACAAAGTGCACACACATCAATACGCACCCACCTTGGAGAGTGGGTTGAGATTGGTTCGATTAATGATAACGAACACCAGCAACAACAGGGATTTTTACAACACAGCTACAGCACTGATCAAAATCACACCAAAATTTTAATCAAAGTCGATCGCATTAATTGATTGTCAGACACAGCGTTCCTCAACTTTGCCCCCTTGACCGATGAACACTTTACTGGCCAATTGATTGAAAATGCCATGTTCCACGACGCCCGGCATTGCATTCAAAAGCCTGTCCAGCTCTTCAGCAACTATTTCGACAGGAAAAGTCATATCCAGCATCAGACTACCATATGAACTCATCGCCAAACCATCCTTACCTTCAAGCCGCCGCAAATCACCCTGCCCACCCATTTTTTCCAATTGTTTTTTGACCAGTTGCCAGGCAAATGGCATGACTTCGATAGGAATAGGAAAATGCTGGCCAATACGCTCAACCAGTTTACTTTGATCAATCAAAACCAGAAACTGCTGACTGGCTCGGGCCAAGAGTTTTTCTCTAACCAGATCAGCGCCCTGTCCTTTTAACAAAGTTAAATCCGGACTAACCTCATCGGCGCCATCAACATAGAGGTCTATTTCAGATACCTGTTCTAATGACATCATGGGCAAACCAAGCGTCTGCGCCTTGATAAAGCTGACCACCGAGCTGGAAACTACTGTCACATCAAGGCCTTCCTCAGTATATCTTCTGGCTAAAGCCTGAATAAAATAATCTGCAGTAGAGCCCGTACCCAGACCTACTAACATACCATCACAAACAATGTTTGCCGCATGTTCAGCGACTCGTTGTTTATCATTCATAACTCACCTCAATAAAGCATTGATAAAGTCAGTTTACAGAAGTCCTGAAACAATCGCACATTCTATAAAACCATCATCCGGGAAAAAATGATGCCTGACTCTTTTACAATTGGCAAAATTGTGATGCGCTTTTCCACACTACTGTCTTTACGATGCTATAATTTTGAGCCTTTAATTTAGCCCTTCGTAACATAGGATCATTATGGAACAATCAGTTATTTATGCCTTGGATTTTGACGGTGTAATCTGTGACAGCGCTGTAGAAACAGGCATCTCCGGTTGGAAAGCCGCAACCCGAATATGGGATGATATGAAGGGTAATTTACCAAAACAACAACTGATAGATCAATTTCGCCTTGTTCGTCCGCTTTTAGAAACCGGATATGAGTCCATCCTGATTATGCGAATGCTTTTTGAAGGTGATGATATAGAATCGATCCAGCAACATTTCGTCGAAAAAAAGCAGCATACATTAGCAAAATCCAAGCAATCAACTGATGTTTTAAAGCAACTATTTGGTGAAACCAGAGATACCTGGATCAATAACTCTTTAGACGAATGGATACAGATGAATCCTTTATTCAAAGGAGTAGACCAGAAGTTAATGCGATTGTCCCGACAAAATACATGGTATATCGTCACCACTAAACAGGAGCGCTTTGTCAGCCAGATTTTAAAAGCCAACCAGATTGATTTACCCGATGAACATATTTTTGGTCTGGACCGGAAAATAGGAAAAGAAACTGTATTACAAAATTTACAGGATAATCATCCTGATCAAATTATCTATTTTGTAGAAGACAGGCTGCCAGCCTTGTTGAATGTTCTGCAAAATGACAAACTCCAGGATGTAAAATTGTTTTTTGCCTCTTGGGGCTATAATACCCGGAAAGACAAAATCGAAGCCGCTCAAAATCCTATTGAACTGATAGGCTTAGATAATTTTCTGAACTAACTTCGTATAGTCATTGGCAGGGTGAAGACATTGACATGCTTCTCCCTTTTCCGTTGCTTGACCAGGTTATAAAGCTTAAAAGAAGCAAACTTATCCGTTAGGCTGACAGTTAAAATGAATATTGCTGAAAATTGCTGCCGATGCAAACACAACAGTAGAAATAATAAATTCACCGGCCGTGAATCCAAAAATACCCACAATAAACAACAACCCAACTAAAATATCTTTTTTTAAATTACTCATTTTCTATTATCCTCAAAAATATTAAATTTCAAAATTAACTTGCGGCAAACTATAGCCTGATTGTTTTTAGAAGACAATAGCAGTATTTTTAACTTATTTGTTTCCTATAAGAAAACAATAAAAAGAATATTTTCATCTTCCTGTCATAATTACCTATAGCTTATCTCTATGCGTCTAACAGAATTTGAAGCCAAAGCCGTTATCACCCACACAAAAAAAATTTTTGGGAACAAAGCCCAGGTTTTTCTGTTTGGCAGTCGCACAGATGACAGCAAAAAAGGCGGTGATATTGATCTATATATCATCCCTGAAAACACTGATGACCTTTACTCAAAAAAAATAAATTTTCTGGTTGCACTTGAAGAGTCCATTGGAAAGCAAAAAGTAGATATTATTTTTGCAGAAGACCCTACACGATTAATCGAACAAATAGCGCTAAAAGAGGGAATGGAATTGAATATACTTGATCTGAGAATACAAAAAGTACTCAACGAATGTGATAAACATTTGCTCAGGATTAACAAAGCCTATCAGGATATGCAGGCGTTTATGTTACTGACGCCAGAAAAATACCAACAACTGTCCGAAGATGAGATTCAGGCGATTGATCAATATTTATATCGATTTGGAAAATTGCAGGATGCAATGGGTGAAAAGTTATTCAAATTAACCCTCAGCAAATATGAGGAAGATAGCGAAAGACTCCCTTTTATAGACATCTTAAATAAACTGGAAAAACTGCATATTCTATCCAGCGCAAAAGAATGGAAACTATTACGACAAATAAGATACGACCTGGCTCACGAATACGAAGATGATCCCGATAAAACCGCCAGCATTCTCAACGCTGTTTACAGCAAAAAACCAACGCTGGAAAATATCTATTTGCAATTCAAATCAGTCATCGCAGAAAAGTAACCGGTGTTATCGAATTTGATGTAGGGTGGATAAGCGTAGCGCATCCACCCAAAGAACCATGACGACAAATAAAAAATATTTATTGGCAATTCAAATCAGTCGTCGCAGAAAAATAGCCGGTGTTATCGAATTTGATGTAGTGTAGGGTGGATAAGCGAAGCGCATCCACCAAAAGAACGAGAACGATCTTTGGACAAGAGAATATCACACTATGAGTCACTACCGTCGCGCTAAAACCCCCGGGGCTTGCTATTTTTTTACGGTTGTCACTAAAGATAGAAAACCCTGGTTTAATAACGAAGCAAACATTGAATATTTGCGTCATGCTTTTCGTAAAACACTCAGCGAAAAGCCATTTATTATTGAAAGCATTGTTATTTTACCGGATCACTTGCATTGTATCTGGCAATTACCCGAAGCAGATGGTGATTTTTCCGGACGCTGGCGAGAAATTAAAAAACGGGTTTCCCGGCATTTGGATTCAAGCACCAATGCGAGTAAGGAACGCCCGGTTTGGCAGCGTCGTTTTTGGGAACATCAAATTCGAGACCGCGAAGACTGGCGCAGACACATGGATTATATCCATTATAATCCGGTAAAACATGGCCTGGTAAAACAAGTAAGCGATTGGCCCTGGTCATCATTCCATCGCGCGGTAAAAAAAGGCTGGTATTCATCGGATTGGGGCAATCAAACACCGGAGAATATTCGTCATTTGGAGTTGGAATAATGCCAATGATAATCTTGATGCCTGTTGCTGAGTGGATTTGGTGGATGCGCTGCGCTTATCCACCCTACACAACGACAACAAGAAAATCCCCCGTAGGGTGGATAAGCGCAGCGCATCCACCAAACACAACGACGACAAGAAAATCACCCGTAGGGAGGATAAGCGCAGCGCATCCACCCAAAGAACTACCTGATTAACAAGAATCCTCAGCTAAATTGTCTGTCCATTGCCTTGACACATGAAACACAGCCAAAATTTGAATTTGTTGATTTTTTATTCGATATGGCAAGATATAATGCGTCCCTGTTAAAATTAATTCCCGTGTTCCTTCTACTCTGCCTTTGCGACCCAGTTGAGGATTATTTTGTAATACTTTCACGCGCTCTTTGATTTCATTCAGTAAAGTACGAGCGGCTCTGGAATTTTTCTCGGTGATATATTCAAAGATTTCTCGTAAACCCTAACGAGCAGGATCAGTCCATACGATTCTCACACTTTATCTTTGGCTTTCTGCTCAACTAATATTTCCATTTCCTGCATGACTTGATCATGTTTGACTAATTCGCCGCTATCAGCCGCATCTATTCCTTGAGTGATTTTTTCGATTTGCCAGACGTGAGTTTTCAGGTATTCCTGAATAGCTTGGTTTACCAAGTAATTACGCGATCTATCCTGTATTCCTGCTATCTCGTCAAGTTGGCGCACGATATTTGATTTAGCTCTAACAGTAAATGCTTCAGTTGCCATAATAAATACTTTAGTTCAAAGTGGTTCTCTTGGAATCATAGCTCATCCTTTATTATCTGTCACCGGCTTTGTTAAATTTGACATGGGCGGTAGGCACGGATGAATTCGCACCAGGCTCTGCAGGTAACACATGGTCACTTTTTAACAAAACCGTTCCATCTTACTCTCAATATTATCCTGCCTTACCGGTCACTATTTAATCCAAAAACAAGTGAGCGATTGACCCTGGTCATCACTCCATCATGCGATAAAAAAGGCTGGTATTCATCGGATTGGGGCAATCAAACACCGGAGAATATTCGTCATTTGGAATTGGAATAATGCCAATGATAATCTTGATGCCTGTTGCTGGGTGAATTTGGTGGATGCGCTACGCTTATCCACCCTACACAACGACAACAAAAAATCACCCGTAGGGGGGATAAGCGCAGCGCATCCACCCAAAGAACTATGACGACAAATAAAAAATATTTATTGGCAATTCAAATCAGTCGCCACAGCAAAGTAACCGGTGTTGACGAAGTTATCTGGAATCCATGCTAAAATGTATATTCTGATTGTATATACATGAGAGTGCCATGCTACAAGGTTCTGTTTTTATCAATAATAAAACCCAAGCGATTCGTTTACCGGTAGAGGTTCGTTTTGATGAGAGTGTCAAACGGGTTTTTATTCGAATTCACGGTAAAGAGCGGATTTTAACGCCTGTTGAAAACGCATGGGATAGTTTCTTTTTAAATGAAGAAGGTGTCAGCGATGATTTTTTAACTACGCGGGCCGAACAAACGGAATCCATTCGAGAGGATTTTTGATGCTTAAATACATGCTTGACACTAATATTGTCATTTATGTAATAAAACGTCGGCCTATTGAAATATTGCCTACCTTTAATCGTCATGCAGGCCAGATGTGTATATCCAGTATTACCCTGGCCGAGTTGCTACACGGCGTTGAGAAAAGTTCTCGTCCGTATCATAATTTAGCCCAGGTTGAAGATTTTGTCTCCAGACTTGATGTACTGAACTATACCAATAAAGCCGCCCACTACGGCGACATACGAGCTACACTGGAAAAACAGGGGCAAACGATTGGCGTTAACGATATTCACATTGCCGGGCATGCCAGAAGCGAAGGCCTGGCGCTTGTTACCAATACTGTTAAAGAGTTTGAGCGTGTTGAGGCGCTACGCATTAAGAATTGGGGTTTGAGTCGATAGTGACACCGAAACGCGGAAACAGAATACAAACCATTTTATTCTTGATGTACTCTATCTGAATGAACTGTCACATAATAAAATGAGATTAAATCCTGATCTGCAAAAAACGATAAAACAAGAAGTATTCAATTTAATCGGTGAAAATTGTACTGTTTTGCTTTTCGGAAGCCGAACAGATGATAATCAGCGTGGAGGGGATATTGATTTGTTAATTAAATCACCTGATGTCATTAAAAACCGGGTTCAACTTGAATGTAAACTGGCCGCCCGTCTTTACATTAAATTGGGGGGCCGCAAAGTGGATGTATTAATAAAAGACAGTCGTACTTCACTCCAACCCATTCATCAGCAAGCCATAGCGCACGGTATTGTCTTATGAAACAGGCATCACAACAGGATCGTTGGTTTGTTGTTAACCAGTTATTGATACTGACCGAAAAAGAAATAAGACATCTGAAGATTACCAGCGAAAGGATTCAAGCCCTTAAACCTGATTTGCAGTGGGTTGAATCACTCGAAAATAATATTGAATACAGTGAAATGCTGGATGCTTTTGTTTCGCGGTTTGGCCGTTTACAAGATACTTTAGGGGATAAATTATTACCCGCTCTATTGCGCGTGACTCTTGAACCCACCGGTTCTCAACTGGATAACTTGCTTCGTGCCGAAAAAACAGGTTGGATAGAATCTTGTGAACACTGGATCGAAATCAGAACACTCAGAAATCGACTGGTTCATGATTATATGAATTCTGCCGAAGATTTATTGCAAGCGCTGTTATTAGCGCTGGATAGTACGGCCATTTTAATTAACACACAAAAGCGTTTTGCTCATTATGTCGAGCAATTAACCTCCCCCACAATAGACACAGAAAGCCAGACAAACTGACAAAAATGGTCACTTTTTAACAAAACCGTTCCATTTTACCCCTCAATATTATCCTGCCTCACCGATCACTATTTAATCTAAAAACAAGTAAGTGATTGAATAACTAATAAATAGTCATAAAAATACAAATATGGCACAGTTGATGCCTTTAAATCTATGACTTTCACTTCCTTTAATCAAACAGGAAAATATGATGAACATGCAAAAAACACAACAAGGTTTCACCCTGATCGAACTGATGATCGTTGTTGCGATTATTGGTATTTTGGCGGCTGTTGCGATTCCGGCTTATCAAGACTATATCGCCCGTTCACAGATTTCTGAAGCGCTAAGTTTGGCAGAGGGCCCAAAAACTGGCATAGCTGAATTTTGGAGCACTGAAGGTAACTTTCCATCAAATAATGCCTCCGCTGGGGTTGCTGGTGCAACAACCATTAACGGTAGCTATGTACTCAGTGTTGGCATTAGTTCTGGCCTCATTACTGCAACCATGAGATCTAGCGGTGTTTCAGAAGGTATTAAAGGTGCAACCTTGCTAATTAGCCCCCTTACAACAGCCGGTTCAATTAAATGGACATGTAAAGCTGGTACTATTAATGATAAATATATTCCAAGTTCTTGTAGATAAAACTCATTAAGTTGACACAATGCCTTGCATTAATAAAATGCAAGGCATTTTTGTTTTCAGTTCTAAAGCAAATGCCTCTTCAACTAGCTCGTTTCAATCACCCCTCCCTTCTTTGCTGTCTTTTCTTTATATACATTCTGATTTATTATCCCGGCTTAAAAGGCGACTTTTTACTGGATGATTTCGGCAACCTGGATAAACTCGGTGATTACAACGGCATCCACAATCTCGACACCTTTATCCAATACATCACCGGCGGTATTGCCGGCCCCACTGGCCGCCCCATTAGCCTGATCAGTTTCCTCATCGATGCCAGTAACTGGCCAGCAGATCCTTACCCTTTTAAACGTACCAACCTGATATTACATGCCCTTAATGGCCTGATATTATTCGTAAGCGTTCGCTTACTGGCATTGATCTTAGGTAAAAAAAATAATCCCGCCTTTGTTATTGCACTTATCACTAGCGGCTTCTGGTTACTCCATCCTTTTCAGGTTTCCACCGTTTTATACGTTGTCCAGCGTATGGCCATGTTATCCGCTTTCTTCAGTTTACTGGGAATCTGGTTGTATCTGTATGGTCGAAGCCTTCTGAACAGTCACCGACAAAGCAGTTATTATTACATGACCGCTGGGGTAATTGGCTGCACTCTATTAGCCGTGTTCAGCAAGGAAAACGGCGCCTTATTGCCTTTATTAATCCTGTGTATTGAGTGGGTTTTACAAGCTTCCGGACATCCGGTTCCACAATTGAGACAACGCTGGAAAACCACTTTTCTTTACCTGCCTTCTTTGGCGATTCTGTTATATCTGGGATCACAGTTTGATCTGCAACATTTCGACACCCCACTGGGCAACCGAGATTTCAGCTTAAAACAACGCTTGCTCACCGAAAGCCGAATTGTACTGGGTTATTTGTACAGCTTTATTATCCCCAGAATGTCCTATCCCGGGGTTTTTAATGAATCCCTCCAGCTGTCTAACAGCTTGACCCACCCCATCAGCACCTTACCGGCTGTTATCTTCATCCTGCTATTACCTTGCCTGGCATTTTTATACCGCAAACGTTATCCCGCCGTTACTTTAGCCATTGTGTTTTTTTTCGCCGGACATCTGCTGGAATCGACAACATTATCCCTGGAATTATATTTTGAACACCGTAATTATCTGCCTTCCATTTTTTTATTTTTACCCTTAGCCGAATTATTTAGTCAAACATCAAGCCGTCCCATTAAAATAAGTTTATCAGCCTACATTCTGATTTGTTTATTTTTTACTTATCAACGAACGCAACTCTGGGGAAATCCCCAAGCATTAACCTTGTTCTGGGCACAACAAAACACTCATTCAGCCAGAGCTCAACGCATGGCCGCCATGACTCTGGAACAAAACCAGCACCCGGGTCAGGCATTGGCTTTATTAACTGCGGCAAAAGCCCGCATACCTAAAAGTCTTAGCATCAACTTGCATCGTGTCGTTCTGCTTTGCCAATATCAGGATGTTTCCAACAGTGAATTTGCTAAAATCGAACGAGCACTGCAAACCCTTCCTTATACTTCTCGTCTATATAATATGCTGGAAGCCTTTGTCAATATAGCCAGCACTAAGCAATGCCGGGGCCTGACACCACAAAAAGCGGTTATTTTACTGGATGCATTAGCGCAAAACCCCAGTGTCATTAAAAAACCGGCTGTCACTCATCAGTTATACCATTTAAAAGGTATCGCCTATTTGCAGGCAGAAATGCCCGTTAAGGCTTTCAAGGCTTTCGAGACCGCATTAAACCAGTCAAAACGCGCCGAGCATGGTTTATTGCAAACCGGTTTGCTGGCAACCTTTGGCGCTTATAAACTGGCGTTGCAACATTTACAAACAACCGAGTCCATCATGCAAAAATATCCAGATCATCACAGTTATTTTGCCAAACGACAAGCTAAAGAAATCACCAGACTCCGGCAACAAATAGAAAAAGATTTAGAGACTGCTCAATTATCCAAGTTACCGTAAAATCTCATCATGCCGAAAATCCATCACCCTATTAATACTCTTTGGAGTATTTTGAGCTTATCGAGCGTAATCATTGTCGCTTACACACTTTACTTACCCGCCATTAATAGCTCTTTCACGCTTGACGACATCATCAATCTACGTGGATTGGATCAGGTACAAGATTTGCCATCAGCAATACAGTTTATCGCAAACGGTTTTGCCGGCCCCCTCGGCCGCCCCATTTCCCTCGCATCCTTCATCATTAATGTTCCAGACTGGCCAGGAAATCCTGCTGGATTCAAGACTATTAACATCGCCATTCATTTAATTAATGGTTTACTCCTGGCGCAAATGGCCTTACAAATAGCCCGGCTGATGCCTAAACGTATTACTCATCCTGAAGGATTTGCGCTTTCTGTCGCCGCCTTATGGCTGTTACACCCTTTATTGGCGTCTACCTCACTAATGACCATCCAACGGATGACATCATTATCAGCCACTTTTGTATTATTGGGTATTGTCGTTTATTTGTACGGTCGGCGTGTGTATTGCAACAAACCCCATTCAGGGTTGCTGTGGATGTCTATTGGCGTGAGCATCGGCACTCTGCTATCGACATTATGTAAAGAAAATGGCGCTTTGACACCTTTGTATGTGCTTATTCTTGAATACACGCTATTACGTCCGTGCAAACTCGTCCATCAAGACAAAAGAATCAATCGCTGGACGGCTGTTTTTCTGGTTTTTCCTCTGCTGCTGTTATCTGGCTATTTTATTATTCACTGGCAAAATATAGCCCAAGGTTATGCCATCCGTCCATTTACTCTACCCGAACGTTTATTGACTGAAAGCCGTATTCTGCTGGACTACTTGCATAACATTCTGTTTCCGTCTCGCTCAGGATTAAGCCCATTCCACGATGACTATCCGATTTCCAAAAGTCTGCTTAACCCCATTTCAACATTGATCAGTTTTTTTATCTGGATAATGCTGATCATGGCCTCATGGTATATGAGAAGGCGCACACCGATATTAACATTTGCTATTGCCTGGTTTTTAGGTGGACATAGCATGGAATCCACCTTTTTATCGCTGGAACTTTATTTTGAACACCGCAATTATTTGCCCTCAATTGGTCCCTTATTTGCGTTATGCTACTACCCTTGGACTGTTCAAGACAAATTACGCAAACCACTTCTTATCAGCCTGACTCTCTATGCAGCTCTATTGGCTTTTTTGTTGCATGAAACAGCTCTAACCTGGCAACATCCAGAAGTCGCCGCAAAACTTTGGGTTAAAGAACATCCCCACTCACCGAGAGCTTATCAATACCTGTCACAACAATATGTAAAACAAGGAGATCAAATAAAAGCCACCGAAATTATTCAACAAGGTTATCAGAACAACCCCTCTGATTCTGGCCTGGCTCTGGAAGTATTACAAATGCAATGCAGTATAGATAAACTGCAGCGAAACACCATTGATCACATACTCAATAACCTGCCTGATGCCAAACTAAGTCATGCTGTTCCAGACACTTTAAAAAAGCTCTTCAATTTCTATCGAGACCAATCCTGTTCAGAACTGACACAGGCTGATTTACATAAACTTGGTAATACCTTACTAAAAAATCCACATTTTCAAGCATCCGCTATCAGTTTGGCTAATTTACATGTATTCCTGGCAGAACTTTTCATTCATGAAGGCCGACTCGATCCAACAATTCGCCATCTGGATACTGCATTTTCCATCAATCCGGTTTTATCGACTGCTCTTTTGAGCTCTGGATTATTAGCCAGCGCCGGTCTTTATCAAAATGCTTTACAACATCTTGATCATGCCACCCAAAACATGCCCAAAAACCCCATTAAAAAAGCCCATTGGCGAAAGGAAATAAACCTGCTACGCCAGACAATTCGCCGTAACATAGCACCGTAGATATGATTAACGATAGCGTAATCGTACGTATTGTTATTACAACCACCCTCCAATTACGCTATCGCTAATCGGAGCTACCCTTCCAACCATAACATACAACGATTATCCATTTTAAACCCCCAAAGAATCATGCCTGATTATCGACGCGCATTTATTCCCGGAGGGACTTATTTTTTACCGTTAATCTTTTGCAACGATACGAAAATGATTGTTTGGTTCGTGAAATAAATCCGCTGCGTAATACGATACGTTTTTGGTGGATGCGCGTTGCTTATCCACCCTACAAAATGCGTCTATCATGCCGTAAGCGTAGGGTGGATAAGTGCAACGCATCCACCGAAAGCAGTTCGGGGTCACAGTTCGGGGTCACACAGTTCGGGGTCAGGTCTTGAATTTTGCATGGGACTTGCTTTGAACGTGGAAAACTCCCACGCTCTTCGTGGGAATGCAGTTTGTGACGCGCCGCAAAACGGAACCCAGCGCCGTAGGTACGATTAGTGTAGCGTAATCGTACAGATCGGTGCCACAATGAACCCTCCGATTACGCTATCGCAAAAGGTTATTATTCTGTTATGTAAGAGCCTGGTTCAATTGAATCTATAGTATTGAAGGAAAATAAAAAATTAACTTGATCTTCAAAAAAAACCAACCATAATACATAAGCTTACCATTATTCTTACCGAGGTATTAATATGTTAGCTACTACAGTAAAGCTCTCCAGTAAAGGACAAGTTGTGATTCCAAAAGACGTGCGTGATCTGCTACACTGGGGAACCGGGGAGGAACTGGTTCTGGTAACGACAGAACATGGTGTTATGTTACAAAAAAAAGCACCTGAAAAAAACAAGTACACTGCTAAATCGTTGCGTGGTTTTTTACAACATAAAGGTGAACCCGTCCCAACAGAGCAATTATGTAAACCAGTGGTATATGATAATGATAGCTTTTGATACAAATCTATTAGTACGTATTGCTGTCAATGATGATCTAAAACAAGCTGAACTAGCTGAGCAATTACTTGATTCAAATGAGGTCTTTGTTCCTCGAACCGTGCTTTTAGAAACAGAGTGGGTATTGCGCTCCGTTTATAAAAAATCACGAACTGAAATTGCTCAATATTTCGAAAATGCTTTGATGACCAAAAACTTTGTAATGGAAAATTCTATTGAAGTAAGTTACGCTCTTGAGTGGTATAAATTAGGTGCAGATTTTGCGGATGCAATGCACCTTTGTGTATGTGGTAAAAGTGTACTTCATACTTTTGATACAGAATTCTGTAAAGCTGCTCATAATTCGCATAAAACTCCAGCATTTAAAGTATTGTAAATACACAGCATATATACAGGTCAACGATAGCGTGATCGTACCTATCGTTGCCACACACCCTCCTACGTTTTGTTGTATTGTTTACAATAATCCATCGTCTGTTTCATCATATCCAATACAACGGGTGTATTTTCCAGAACATCAGCAAACAGCGCCTGTATGCCTTCCTGGATGTATTCATGGACAATATCATTACGTATCTCTTTAATATCTCTCATTTTTTCAGTGGATTCAATCAAGCCTCTTTTTTCTGCAT